>JAKADI010000244.1 GCA_021820675.1 Bacillota bacterium
GGGTGGAGGATTGGTGGGTTGATGGCGCGCTCGAATCAGATCAGATGGTATCAGCCTCGTGTGAGTCAGTCTAATAGGACGATGATACTGTCCTTACCCTCCCGGGCAGCCCTTTCTGGCATCATACTTCAAATTCCCCATGGCCTCCCCAGCCGTTCTCTAACGGCCGCTTTCGTTTCCGCTAATATCGGTGGCGTTACGAAGTGGCTTGCGATTGGTGGACCGATGCAAGGTGCAATGCCCTTCCCGCAATGGCGGTATTGGAGTCAAATCGGGCCCTTTGCCGTATTTCGCAATGAACTTGCCCATGGCCAGTATTGGCTTGGATCGCCCGGTGACATCCGAGTTACGCACGCTACACTTGGGGGGCAAGATTCGGTGGCGGTAAAGACGGCGCGCACTACCCGGTTGTACCACAGTGAAGCATACAGCCCGGGTTGGACGGCAACTATATCAGGTGCGGGCACAACCCGAATAGTCCCGGTTCAGGCCTCCGGGACTATTCAGAGTGTAACCATTCCGCCGGGAAGCTCTCATGTCACATTTCGCTATACAGCGCCGGGATTGGCGCTAGGAGGAACCTTATCCTTGATTGGTTTGGTTCTGGCAACTAGCATGGCATTATATGCGAAGCGGAGAGAAACCCTCAAGCAAGGCGTTTAAAGTCGTCCCACACCTGCATTAAACCCTCCGGTAAGTCGGTTTGAGGTGTAACGCCCAGATGTTTGAGTTTGCTGTTATCGACCACCACGGCAGGCATCTCTCCCGGTTTGGGACTGACATGGGTCGTTGCAATGGTGTGTCCCGTGGCTTCTTCGGCCAACTGTACCAGGGCCTTGACGCTGACGGATCGGCCAAATCCTACTGTCAAGGGTCCGGTAAAACCTTGTTTTAGCACGGTGATAAAAGATTCTGCCACATCATTCAGGAATATGTAGTCTCGGACTTGTTCTCCATCGCCATAAATCTGAATTGCGTTGTGTCCCAAGGCAGCTCGCATCAGGCGTGGAATCATGCTATCTTTGTGCATCATACCGGTTCCATAGACATTCGTCATGCGCAGAGATGCTCCCAAAAGACCGTAAGCATGTGTGTAGGTTGTCACCAACATCTCGGCTCCGGCCTTTGTTGCTCCATATGGCGTGAGTGGGCGGAGAATCATATCCTCATGAATGGCAGTGGATTGCACGTTGCCGACTACCGCATTGGACGATGCCAGAAGAAATTGACGCACACCTAGTTGGCGGCTTCGCTCCAATAGGTCCATGGTCATCTTGAGATTGGTGTCATAGACGTGGTAAGGGTCGGTGAGTGACTTCAGCACTGAGGTGAAGGCCGCTAAATGTATTACCGCATGTGTTCCTGGTGTCAAGCTCTTTTCCCGCACTTGTGGATCCAGCAAGTCTCCGGTCACTTGCTCCACGTCGGCATGTCTAGAGGGGTTTAAATCTGCAACGGTAACTTCAAACCCCATGGCTTTTAACCGACCTACAATGGCATGGCCAATAAATCCCGCACCACCTGTTACTAAAACTCTTGCCATCTGTTCTCTCCCTATAATTCTGATAGTCGTTTTTCGTATTGGGTTCAGACAGGATTTTTCCTTCTCCCGTGAAAATTGGGTCCCCGCCTTTTACTATTCGTGTTAACCGCCAGTGTTGGGGCTAACATCACTATATAGTTCGATATAGACCGGTGCGATTCCTGGTCGGGAAGCCTGTCTCTGATAAGAAAATTTTTGCTGCTGATTGTTTCCCGCGCCGTTTCATTCATTCCGACAAGCAGTGGAGACGAAAATTCTGTCGATGTGACATATGTGTAAGATGCCATAACGGTACGCCACCTATACATTATGTGGTCGTGTCTGGTTGTTCTCGCACTTTCAGACGAAGTCTCCCCCAAACTCGCGCCTTACGGGATTGCCTCTGCCAAGGGGCGCCCCCCTCGCAGTTTTACCCGCCAAGGCTAGGCATTGTGTTTAAGCTGTTGCCATTGTTCGGTCCGTAACCGAACTAAATCACACTGTCCATATCCGTCAGATGTCCCTGTACCAACGAGCTTTTCCATTCCCATTGGTGTGACGTCAACGATATCACAGCGAGGGATTTTCCCTCCCGCAATTTTTCGTTCGCGTTTTAGAGTCTGCCAGGCCGGATTCAAGGGAAACCGTTGAACCCCTTCGGTTCATCGGCCCTTGAATTCTGGTGTGGTTTTTTGTAAAAATGCCTGAACGCCAACATGATGATCTTCGGTGGCGGCCGCGGCATGTTGTAGCTGTTGTTCGAGGTCTAACTGCTCTGACAATGTATGGTGTTCGCTGGCATGTAGCGCTTGTTTAATCATCCCCAAGGCCAAAGGCGGCATCTGCGCCAAACGATGGGTTAAAGTCCGTGTGAACTGCTCCAAGGCATCGGCCGCCACCACGTGATTGAGCAATCCCAGGCGATAGGCTTCTTCTGCAGAAATCATATCTCCCAACAAGGCCATCTCCATCGCTTTTGCTCGTCCCACAAGACGCGGCAACCAGTACGTGGAACCAGAGTCGGGAACAAGACCGATTTTGACAAAAGCTTGGGAAAAGCGGGCATTTTCGGAACCTATGCGCATATCACAGGCCAAGGCTAAGGACATGCCTGCCCCTGCGGCCACGCCCTGGATTTTGGCAATGGTCGGTTTAGGGATTGCTTGCAAAGCCAAAATAACAGGATGATAGTAATGGCTGAGGTGTTCACCAATATTCACATCACGTCCGCGGGCCCAGACGTCTTTTAGATCCTGACCCGCGCAAAATGCGCGGCCGCTACCCGACACGGTAATGACGCGCACGGCTTCGTTCTGGTGTGCGTCATCCAGTGCGTTTGCCAACTCTTCAAGCATGGCATCGTTGAAGGCGTTTAGTCGCTCCGGCCGATTGAGTTGAATGTCCATTACCTGTTCTTTGAACTCGGTCAGTACATACTCGTATGACGGCATGAATGGTTTGCTCCTCCCATACGGTGAATGGCGCATTTTGTACGGCGCCCAATGTATTATTTTGCTACTAAAATCTTGATGGCCGCTTCTATGACGGCTTCTCCGGTTTGCTTTTGGACCGTCATCGCGCAACTAACCACACCCCCCGAGGCTTTCTCTTCGAGTTCCGTGGCCGTTAGAACCACGTGCACGGTGTCGCCGATAAAAGTGGGGCGAACAAATCGGACTCGGTCGATTCCGTAAAAAGCGAGCACAATACCGGGCTTAAAGACCATGAGGCCGGTAGCCACCGATAATATGAGCATGCCATGGGCAATGCGCTGGTGAAAAGGCCCTTGGGCCGCCCATTCCTGATCGGTATGCAGTGGATACCAGTCTCCGCTAAATGCGGCAAATAAAACGAGGTCGGCTTCCGTAATTGTGCGTCCGAATGATTGCCATTGTTCGCCTAGTTGATACGCTCCGTAGGTGCGGTCAAACATCCTATCCCAACCCCTCCTCCCTATGCAACGCTGCGTTCCGACAATTCTGTTGTCACGCAGCCCTCCTACCCGTCATTCCACAGGCAAAATAGGCGGCCGACGAGATTTGGTAAATGATATACCGCTCACGGGCGTTCCACTAAGGTGGCGATGCCTTGTCCGACGCCGATGCACATTGTGGCGACGCCCCGTTTGGCATGACGTCGTTTCATGCTATGCACCAATGTGGTTAGGATACGAGCGCCTGATGCGCCCAAAGGGTGTCCCAACGCAATGGCGCCGCCCTCGGGGTTCACCATGTCGGGATTAAACGGCAAATCGTGTAAGACCGCGAGGACCTGTGCGGCAAACGCTTCATTGAGTTCGACCTGTTCGATGTCGTCTATTGCCCATCCATGCCGCGTGAGAGCTTTTTGGGTAGCCGGGACGGGTCCATATCCCATAATCGCCGGATCGACGCCGGCTACGCCCGTACCTCGGATATAGGCTAATGGTTCCAGGCCCCGGCGTTCCGCCGTGCGGGCTTCCATGAGCACGACCGCTGCGGCGCCATCGTTGATGCCGGACGAATTGCCGGCTGTGACGGTGCCTCCCGGCCTAAAGGCCGGTTTCAACCGAGATAATTTCTCCAAAGAGGTATCAGGGCGGGGATGCTCGTCGTAGGTAACCCATGTTGTTTCATGAGTTTTCGGATTTTCTACGGGAACAGGAACGAGTTCATCGGCAAACCGACCTTCCTGCTGAGCCGCCACAGCTTTTTTATGGGAGGCTAAAGCCCAGGCGTCTTGGGTTTCTCGACTGATATGAAACCGCTCGGCTAGGTTTTCTGCCGTTTCCCCCATTGAGTACGGGTAGTATTGAGATGCTAATTTTGGATTCACCATGCGCCATCCAATCGTGGTATCAAATATTTCGCGATTTCCCATGGAAAATCCCTGATTGTCTTTGGGCAAGACTAACGGAGCACGCGTCATAGATTCCACGCCACCGGCCACGATGATATCAGCCTCGCCAGAATAAATCGCTTGATAGCCGCGATTAACGGCTTCGAGGGAACTGCCGCACAG
>JAKADI010000245.1 GCA_021820675.1 Bacillota bacterium
GGCTGATTGGAAGACTATGGTGTGGGACACCAAGAGTGCCTCCCCAGCCATTCCCAATGGAAGTTTGGGATACCGCTGGGACGGGCAGCACAAGTGGAACTTGCGTCTGGAAAATCCTGACGGCGAGCCCATCGACCCCCAGCTCTCGTTTATCGATACAGCCGACGAAACGATTTCGGTGTCGTTTCCGAATCTTAGCTCCGGGTCATCCTCGCCCTTTGTCCGGGGCCTCCCGGCTCGGCGGGTGACCAACAGCCGTGGGGAAACACTTTGGGTCACGACGGTCTATGATTTGATGATGGCGCATATGGGGATTAGCCGAGGGCTTTTTGGAGACTATCCAACGGATTATGACGATGTGGGCGCTTACACCCCGGCGTGGCAAGAAGCCATTACGGGTGTTGACCGGAAGCTTGCCATCCGGGTGGCCAGGGAGTTTGCCGAGAACGCTGCTAAAACCCATGGCCGTTCCATGATTGCTTTGGGAGCGGGGACCAATCATTGGTATCATAGTGATCTGATTTACCGAACCATTATCAATTTAGTGCTATTGACGGGCAGCCAAGGGGTCAATGGCGGCGGATGGGCTCATTATGTCGGCCAAGAAAAGGTCAGACCCTTAGAGGGGTGGAGCACACTGGCATTTGGCCTGGACTGGAGTCGTCCCCCGCGCCAGCATGCTGGCACGTCCTTCTTTTACTTTGCCACGGATCAATTTCGTTACGAAGAACCCTCTCCCAAATTGCCGGGCGTCCCGACATCGGGCCGTTTTCGTGATGCCCACCCGGCGGATATGACGGCACTTGCCTCCCGGCTGGGTTGGTTGCCGTCTTTCCCTCAATGGACACAAAATCCCGTTTCAGTCGTGACCGATGCCCGAAAATCCGGTGCGACGACAGCGGATGAGATTGTGCAGCATGCCGCAGAGCGTCTGGTTAAAGGAGATTTGCAATGGGCTGTGGAGAACCCGGATGATCCGAGGAACTTTCCCCGTGTCTTTTTTGTCTGGCGCTCAAATTTGTTGGGAGCCAGCGGAAAAGGTCATGAGTATTTTTTGAAGCACATGCTGGGGGCTGCGGGACATGTCCTTGCCAATTCCGAGGAGTCGTGGCAGCCAAAAACCGTGAAGATTACAGACAAGATCCCGGAGGGCAAGCTGGACTTGCTGGTGAACGCGGACTTTCGGATGACGTCCAGCGGGCTCTATGCGGATATTGTCCTTCCGGCGGCAACTTGGTACGAAAAGCATGATTTGAGCAGTACGGACATGCATCCCTTTGTGCATCCCTTTAATCCGGCTGTGGCGCCGCTATGGGAATCGAAAAGCGATTGGGACACGTTTCGCACTTTGGCTGAAGCATTTTCCCGCATGGCGGATCGTTTTCTGCCCGTAGTGGATGATTTGGTTATGACTCCGTTGCAGCACGACTCGCCGGGAGAAGTGGCTCAACCCCGCGGCAAAGTTAGGGATTGGCGCCTTGGCCAATGTGAGCCGGTTGTGGGAAAGACCATGCCCCAACTGACCTTGGTGCATCGTGACTACGCTCATCTTATTGATCAGATGACGACGCTGGGGCCGTTAGCCGATGAGGCTCTGGTTACCAAAGGGATCCGCATTGATGGCCATGCGGCGGTGGCGGAGCTTTTGGCCCGTGTCGGTCCATCCAAACGAGAGGGCCCCGGGTATGGACGCCCATCTTTGTGGACGGGACAGCAGGCTGCAGAAGCCATCTTAACCCTGTCGGGACCGACCAATGGGCACCGTGCCGTGGAAGAATGGCAAGCGTTGGAGAAGACCACCGGCGTACCGCTGATGGCGGCGATTCATGGCCGGGAAGATACGGCCTACCGGTTCCAGGATCTCACCGTTCAGCCGCGACTCGCTTTGCCTGCGCCAGTATGGTCAGGGCTTGAGGGGGAGGGAAGGCGGTATTCGCCCTTCACCGCGAATGTGGACTTCAAAATTCCCTGGCGCACCATCACAGGGCGGCAGCATTTCTATTTGGATCACGAAGTGATGCTGGATTACGGTGAAGGTCTTCCCACGTACCGGCCGCCGGGCGACAACCCGCCATTCGCGAACGCGGACGAAGCGGGGGAGGAAGCCGACCTGTCGCAGGCGGTGACGGTACGTTATCTAACGCCACATCAAAAATGGGGAATTCATTCTACGTACTCGGACACGCCGCGCATGTTGACGCTATTTAGGGGAGGCCAGACGGTGTGGATGAGCGTAGAGGATGCGGGCGCCATAGGTATTAAGGACAATGACTGGATCGAGATCTTTAATCGTAACGGGGCGATTGTGGCGCGTGCGGTCATTTCCCACCGCATTCCCAAGGGTGTTGCATTAATGTACCACGCCCAGGACCGCACCATCGGTGTTCCCAAAAGTCTCGTTACGGGTGACCGAGGGGGCACGCACAACAGTGTCACGCGGATCATTCCCAAAGGGACCCACATGATTGGCGGCTACGGGCAGCTGAGTTACGGCATGAACTATTACGGACCGACAGGGCACCAGCGTGATGTGCTGACATGGATTCGCCCCCTGAAGGAGGTCGACTGGCTTGAAGATTAAGGCGCAAATTGCCATGGTGATGAATCTTGACAAGTGCATCGGGTGTCATACCTGCAGCGTTACCTGCAAGAACACCTGGACCAATCGTCCGGGGGCCGAGTATATGTGGTTTAACAACGTGGAGACCAGGCCTGGACCTGGATATCCGCAGGAATGGGAAAATCAAGACCGCTATCGCGGAGGATGGGTTGTGTCGGGAGGTAAGTTGAAACTCCGTTCAGGGGGCCCCTTGTCGAAACTGGCCCACATTTTCTACAACCCGGATTTGCCAACGATCGACGACTACTATGAACCCTGGACCTATGATTATCAAACACTGGTAGATAGCCCGCGAAGGAAGCATCAGCCCATCGCGCGTCCTCATTCGCTCTTAACAGGCCAGGTGATGGACAGACCCCAATGGGGTCCGAACTGGGACGACGATTTGGCCGGCGGACCGGAAATTGCACCACGGGATCCCAACTTAAAGGGTCTTTCCCAGCATGTGGCGTTTGAATACGAACAGGCCTTCATGATGTACCTGCCAAGAATCTGCAACCACTGTCTCAATCCCGCGTGCGTGGCCTCTTGTCCGTCGGGGGCCATGTATAAGCGCGAAGAAGATGGGATCGTGCTCGTTGACCAGGATGCTTGCCGGGGATGGCGGTTCTGTGTGAGTGCGTGTCCCTACAAGAAGGTGTATTTCAACTGGAATACCCATAAGGCGGAGAAGTGCAACTTCTGCTATCCCCGGATTGAATCCGGACTGCCAACCGTGTGCTCCGAAACCTGTGTGGGGCGAATCCGCTATTTGGGACCCATCTTGTACGACGCGGACCGAGTCATGTCCGCGGCATCCGTTGAAGATCCTCAGGCCGTTTATGAAGCGCAGCTTGGCGTGTTTTTGAATCCGCATGACCTGCAAATTATGCGGGAAGCGCGCCGGCAAGGCATTCCCGAGGCCTGGATTGAGGGGGCCAAGAATTCGCCAGTCTACAAGATGGCCATTGAGTGGAAGATTGCCCTGCCTTTGCACCCCGAATATCGAACTTTGCCCATGGTCTGGTATGTGCCGCCATTGAGTCCGATGATGAATCATCTGACCAACGAGTACAGCATGGCGACAGATGCTTACCTTACGGCGGTAAACAGCATGCGGATTCCTATGGAGTATCTGGCTTCGATTCTCGCGGCTGGAGACGTACAACCGGTAAGGCGTTCGCTCCTTCGGTTGACAGCCATGCGTGCGGCGATGCGCGAGAAGAACGTGGGGATTGATGAAGGGGCACTGTCCTCAAGTCAGTTGCTAGCGGAAGCGGGACTGAGCCTGGACCAGGTGGCAGATATGGCTCGTCTGTTGGCTGTGGCGAAACATGGTGAACGATTCGTGATTCCCACCGGCAATCGGAACCGTGACGCGAACTTAGAGTACACCCAAGGTTCGTGCAGTTTGGAGGAACTTGCACCGCAAGAAGGCGTCGTGGCTCCTTCCCGGCTCATGCAGCTCAAGGATAGCGGCGCTAAATAGCAGGAGGAGGGCGTCTCATGGAAGACAAGGAACGTCTCGTGTTGAAGCTTATCGCGGGTCTGTTGGATTATCCTGGCCATCAGGAGTTTTGGGTGCGTGTTAGGGACCGTGGGCCGTTGGCAGAAGAGGTCGACACCCGAATTGGAGCGGTATTTCACATGTTGGCGCACTTTAAGCCTCTAGAGCTGGAAAAATTATATGTCGCGGCATTCGACTTCGATCCCAAAGGGTCGCTGTACGTTACTGCCCATGAATTGGGAGACTCCCACGATCGCGGGCAAGCCTTGATTGAATTGACCACAGTGTATCAGCAGGCGGGCTATGAAGTGCCGGACGACCAGTTGGCCGACTATCTTCCCATGTTGTTGGACTTCATGGCAGTCCATCCAGATTTGGGAAAGCCGCTTGCGAAACGGGTGTCTCTGGTGGCAA
>JAKADI010000246.1 GCA_021820675.1 Bacillota bacterium
CGATGATGGCATTTCTTCCGCTCTTTTTTCAGTTCTTTTATGCCTTGATGAAGGCCGGGGAAGGAACTGAGATATGGAGCTTTAGCACACGCCTGACCCGCGTCGACCTCATTTGGCGAAGCCGCCTTCCCGATTTAGCTTACCGGGCGTTATTTCATGGTGTTCCCGATTTAGGGGGCGGAACCCGTCTTGAAGAGACCTTGTTGATGTTCCTGACCCAAAGCAAATCGCGACTGAAACATCATATGGACATGGTATTGGTTACCGACGGCTACGAATCCGGTGACGGCGGGCAATTAGACAATACGGTGGCACGGCTGAAGCGACGCTCTCACCGTTTGATCTGGTGGAATCCATGGTTGTCCTCGCCGGGTTACGAAATCGTCAGTGAAGCCGGACAAATTTTGTCGCGTTATTGCATTGTCCAACAGACGGCCTCTGTTGATGACTTGGTGCGGGCCTGGTCGCAATTAGCCTGAGTGGTGAACGAACCACCCCGGGAACAACGGCAGAAAGGAATGATATCGAATGCAGTTATCCGGCAACAAACGCATTTTGGCATCCGTAGACACTGTCTATCGGCTTTTAACGGACCCTGACGTATTGATGCGGACCATGCCAGGTCTGAAGACACTGACACCAACTCCGGATGGGAAATACGCTGCAGAAATGGAAATGGGTGTAGCGGCGATTAAGGGGAAATATCAAGGCAGCATGGAAATGGTCGATCCTCAGCCTCCTCATTCCTATCGGTTGGTGATGACAGGACAAGGACCGGGTGGCTATGTTGAAGTCAACATGACCGTAGAAATTGTTCCTGATGGGGAGTCGTCCACGGTGCGCTACAACGGTGAGGTCGTGGTTGGTGGAACCATTGCCTCCTTAGGGCAACGTGTGTTCACCGGCGTTGCAAATTATTTGGTTAATCAGTTTTTCGCCGCCATCGCTAAAGAGGCCGAGCGCCAGGATGACCGAAAGGTGGAGTAGTTTTTTGACCGCGTTAACGGTTTTTATGCAAAGAAGGGAATGAAGCCCGTGTCATCCATTCGAGAGGCTCAGCAGATCTTTGACGCGATTTTTCAGGCCGAAAACAATGGACATCAGAGTTGCTTGCTCATGATCACTCAGGTCAAGGGGTCGGCCTACAGACGACCTGGGGCCAAAATGATGATGGCTGATGATGGACGCATGGTGGGGACGTTGAGCGGGGGCTGTCTTGAGGGCGATCTCTATCACTGGGCCGAAGGGGCGATGAAGACTCAGATTCCTGAGATCCATCACTATGACTTGGTCGAGGATGATATGTGGGGACTGGGAATTGGCTGTAAAGGCGAAATTGATGTGCTCGTTGAGCCGATCACCGCACACCGCGCATTTTGGCACGGATTTGCCGCGGCTCTTCAAGACGAATCGCCGATCGTCTTATCCCTGGACTTGCCGGTGGGCGACCGATTTTATCAAATCCCTGGCCAAAATAGAGTGAGTCTAACGTCCGCATCGCAACCTCCGCGCGCTATTCCATCATTGCGCCCCCAGGGCCAAACCCTGTGTCACGAAAGGGTGCTGTGGGACTACCTGGTTCCCCCTGCCAAGTTCGTGGTTGCGGGCGCGGGACATGATGCCAAACCCGTGGCCGAACTGGCGCACCGGGCCGGATTTGAGGTGTGTATACTGGACAGGCGCCCTTTATTTAATAATGCGCGGGAATTTCCTTGGGCGTCTTATTGGGTCCTTGATGAAAGGAACTTTCCTCCGCCCCATAATTGGCAAGGGGCATTTTGGGTGATTATGAACCATCATCAAGCGCGGGATGAAGCCGCTTTGCAACTGGCCATCAAGAACCATGCCCAGTACATTGGGGTCCTGGGGCCATTGTCGCGAACCGAGGAAATGCGTAAAAATTTACACCTTAGTGGTGATGCCGATTTGCCTGTGTATGCCCCTGTTGGCCTGGACCTGGGGGCAGAACGGCCAGAGGAAGTGGCACTGAGTATCGTCAGTGAACTGATGATGGTCCGTCAACAAGCATCTGGGGGCCATTTGACAGGCCGGCACGTGATTCATGCGGGGTAAGCGGGGCACAGGGCATCAATGAAGTGCGGAAAAGAACCATATCATGACATACGCTAAAATCCCAAGAGGATGTTCCGGGCTGAGCCCTTTGGCGACGATCCCCAATGACAAGGTGGTGGAGAAAAATTGGGAAAAAGAATATTGGGGGGAGTCCTGGGGTGTTGCGGATGTTTCTCGGGAATAGTGGGCGATATCTGATATAGCCGTCATCGGACCTCCTTTTCCCCATGAGTGATACCTGTGTTTTCGATCGCCTAACGTGGAGTGTTGGTAAGCTTTGCTTAAGTATAACGTACAATAAAATAGCGTGGATCGCAGGGGGTTTTGTAAAAAATGCTGCCTATTGCGAAAATTCTTCA
Organism: Bacillota bacterium; assembly: GCA_021820675.1. Classification (GTDB taxonomy): domain Bacteria; phylum Bacillota; class Sulfobacillia; order Sulfobacillales; family Sulfobacillaceae; genus Sulfobacillus. Next base: position 2,433 of record JAKADI010000246.1, read on the forward strand.
TGCGAGTTGGCCCCGAGTTTACCGTCAAACGGGAATCACGTGAATAGTGGCGTGGAATTCGGGAATTTTGCAATCCCCAAAGGCAGTGGCTGGGAATGGGTTATCGTAGTACAATGAGCAGATTGTAAGAATTTCGTACAAGCCGCGGTTTGGTGATTCAGATATCGCCCTGCCGGAGAAGGAGATGGCTATGGCACATCCAACGTTTTACAGCTTTTTATCCAATAGTTATACCTCGGCATTGATATCTCCTGATGGCGTCATTGAATGGTTTCCCTGCCCACGTTTTGATAGCGACGCAATCTTTTGCCGTCTTCTCGACAAGGCCCGCGGAGGATTTTTCAGCATCCAGCCTCTTGAAGACTTTGAGAGCGAACAGGAATATGTCGAGAATACCCATATTGTGCTTACGCGTTTTCAGACGAGCCGGGGAACGGCTCAAATTCGCGACTTTTTGCCAATTGGCAGGGTGGCTATTTGGCGGCGTGTCAAAACGGATATTCCTTTGGAACTCGTTTGCCGTCCCACGTTTGCCTTTGGGGCGAGTGGTGCTGCCTATAAAATTGCGTCAAATGGCGCCCTCTTTTTCCATCCGGCAGGAACGGAAGCGGTGCAATTGGTGATAGAGGGACCAATGAAGAAGCTGGATCACCGCGATCACTGGGAGATCGGTCCCGGGGATGTCACGGTGGCCTTGCGGTATGTTGACGACCATGAACGGGAAAAGACCATGTTGGAAGAACCTCTGTCTTCCCCGCGATCTTTGGAGAACAGCACCCGCCAATTTTGGCAACGGAGCCTTCTGGATTATCACGGCCCGTATCCGGAGGCCTTTAACCGCAGCTTGTTGGTGATCCGGGGCTTAACGTACCGGACTAATGGGGCGCTGTTGGCGGCCGCCACGACGTCCTTGCCGGAGGTCATTGGCGAGAATCGGCAATGGGATTACCGGTTTGTGTGGGTGCGCGACGCCTCCTATGCGGCTGAAGCCTTGTTGTTGTCGGGAGACCCGGTGGCGTGCCGGCGCTTTATCGAGTTTATGCTCAATACCGTCGATTTAGACGGAAAACCATATTCCGCACCTTTTTATAAGGTCGATGGAACCAGAAGCCACGGTGAAAAAGAGTTGCTGTGGCTGGCAGGGTATAAAAATTCCCGTCCGGTCCGTGAAGGGAATGCGGCCACTGACCAGACGCAATTGGATATTGAAGGGGATCTCTTGTGGGTGGTGTTGTTATATTGGCAACAGACCCATGATGATACCTTCATTCAAGAGTATTGGTGGGCGATTGACACATTAGTATCGTGGGTTGCCGCCAATTGGAATAGACCGGATGCGTCTTTATGGGAATTCCGGGATGACGATGACTACTACACGCATTCGCAGGTGATGTGCTGGGTGGCGATGCATGTGGGGCATATTTTAGCGGACAAGGTGATGCATCAAAACGTATTGTCCCAGAACTGGAAGCGTGTCGCGGATGTGATTGCTGATCATATTTGGGCTGATCAAAAAAACACCGGCCTGCCTTACTTTACCCAGGGCCGCCATCACCGCCAAGTCGACGCAGCGTTATTGACCTTACCTTTATATGGCTTCGTGGAGCCGAATGATCCCGTGTTTGCGCAGACCTTGCAGCAAATCGAGGACGTTCTTCTTCACAACGGTTTGGTATATCGATACCGTGAGGACAATATGGGTACCGCCCGCTATCCTTTTACCCTAGCGGGCTTTTGGATGGCACGGGTTTACCTGCGGTTGGGAAATGTACGCCGCGCCGATGAGTTAGTTGCCCAGCAACTGGCATGTGCAACCAGTTTAGGGTTATTTGCGGAACATGTCGATCCCGAGACTTTGGAACCCCATGGCAACTTCCCTCAGCTGTTTCCGCATGCCGGAGTCATCACGACATTAATGGAAAGGCAAATGGTTGCCCCGGGGCATGTGGGTCCCCAGATCAAGGAAATCTTGCCTTCCTCGTCAACTACCCTGCCCTAAATAAAGAGCGGAGCTTGATGAATAGAGGCGTCCCGGGGAATATTGCCCTTAATGGCCATCACTGAGTTCCAAGGAGGAGTGCTAT
>JAKADI010000247.1 GCA_021820675.1 Bacillota bacterium
TCCTGGGCCCTCATGGTCGGCATTGGTGTCGCCGTGATTATGGCCGGACTTGGCTCGGGATGGTTTGTCTACTCCTTGGCGCAAAGTACGATGATCCACGAAAGCCTTCAAGAAATGATCGTTACCGCCACGACCTCAGCCCATAAGCTGGAAGAAGAGTACCGGCAGCACCCTACAAGAGCGCCCGTCGAAGATCTTAGCGACCTGGCGGCAGCAGGCCATTTATACGTTCTGCTGACAACACCCGACGGCCATTTCATCGGATCGAGCGGGGCCATTCCCCCCGTGATGCCCCAAACGGGTTGGACCGATGCCGGCGCTTCGGGTTGGCTGCAATTCCAGGGCACTCCCTATGTGTTTGCCACTGTCCGGTTGACTCTGGGCGGACACCCGCGCCGATTAACCGTGGTCGATGGGCTGGACCGCACGGCATCTTTGTTGACGACACTCCGTACTGCCCTATTGTTTGGAGAATTGTTGCTGATTCTCAGCAGTACCTTGGCCGTCGTCTTAATTGTCCGCCAAGTGACAGGTCCCCTCCGCTCCTTAGAAGATGTCGCACAAACGGTCACCTTAAATCGAAAGGATGAACAATCAGTCGAAATTCATTCCCATTTAACCGAAGTCGCCTCCCTCACCGACTCATTCAATAACATGTTAGAGCGTCTGCGCCAATCCCAGGAGCGTGAGCGACAGTTTATCAGCAACGCTGCCCACTCTTTAAGGACACCGGTTCATGTCATTCGCAGCTATGTTCATACGCTAATCCAATGGGGTTTTGACGATTTTGAAACGCGCAATCAAACCTTAAAGGCGCTAGCCAGGGAGTCTCGCGCCATGGAGACCTTAATCAACCGCCTATTGCAACTCTCACGGGTCGAACAAGACAATCCGCCTCAGTTGGTTCCTGTGCCTATCCAGGCATATTTTCAAAAGATCCTGCCCAATCTTAGAGATAGCTGTTTGCATCATCCCTTAGAATTGCATCTGCCGCCAGAAGCGCTTCCGGACATTATGTCTGAGCCCGACCTTTTAGAGGTCGTCATGCGGATCCTGGTCGAAAATGCCGATGCTTACGGCGATCCGGATACTCCTGTGTGGATATTTGCCGCCGCCGGGGAAAGGGAACAGCGGATCCGCATTGGTGTGCGTAATCAGGGGCCTGATATTGCGCCGGATTTCTTTGATCATCTGTTTGATCGTTTTTACCGGGCAGCCCAATTCGCCTCGAGTCAGCATCATGGACTGGGATTAGCTATCGCCAATAGTATTGTGTCCCGGATTCAAGGCCAATGGTTCATTGAAAGCCGCAATCGCCACACAACTTTTGCAATTGACCTGCCTATATCCCCGTGAAATCTGCCGCCAGATGGCTGTTTTCGCGCTATGACTTCCTAGGATCCTCAAGGTCATGTACACATTCGAGCATGATGAAGCCGCTCGCCATCATAAAATGCTCGCATGTTTTCTTGGGGGCAGGCTCACAGCTTTATTCGCATAAAGCGCAAAATACTCCGCCAGCTGACTACGTAGCGATCGGGGCGCGACAATCTCATCAACCACAAGATCGGCTGCAAGTTTAAAGATGTCGTAACTCGCTTGGTATTCCTCGCGCAGCTGTATCATTTTTTCTTGACGCTCCAGGGGATTGGCAATGGCATTGAGCTTATTAAAATAGACGGCATTAATCGCGGCTTCGGGTCCCATCACGGCAATTTCTGCAGAAGGCAAAGCCAAGGTCACCTCGGGATCATAAGCGGGGCCTGACATGGCATAAATTCCCGCGCCATAAGCCTTGCGTACGATCACGCAAATGCGTGGCACGGTAGCCGACGAAGTGGCAAAAATGAAGTTCCGCCCCCGCCGCAAAATCGCGTTTTTCTCCACCGCCGTTCCCACCATAAATCCCGGTGTATCCACCAGATATAGCAAGGGGATGTTGTAAGCATCGCACAGCCAGACAAACTCCCCGCCTTTGTCGGCGCTTTCCGGAAAAATTGTTCCGCCTTTGACAAGAGGCTGATTCGCCACCACTCCGATCACCCGTCCATCAAGACGTGCAAATCCCGTGACCAATTCCCCGGCATAAAAGGCTTTGCTCTCGAGAAAGCTGTCGCGATCCACCAAGGCGCCGATCAACTCATGCACATCATACGGACGGTTTGGATCCAGGGGAATCATATCGTCGATAGCCTCTGTCGACCGTGCGGGTTCTTTGGCGGGAGCGCTCCTCGGACTCTCGTCCGAGGAACTCGGCAGGTAAGAGAGGATCTTCTTCACCAACTTTGCTGCGTCCGCCTCGCTGTCGGCGATAAAGTGGGCGGTGCCATTGGCCCTGGCATGCACATCCACGCCGCCTAATTGCGCTGAATCGACTTTTTGACCGATGGCCATTTCCACCATCCGCGGCGAGGCAATGGCCATCGCGGCATCTTTCATCATGACCAACAAATCCGCGAACACGGGCGTATAAGCCGTACCGGCAAAGCAGGTGCCATAGAGAACGGCGATTTGCGGTACCGACCCCGACATCACGCTATGCCAATAGAAGAGGCGGCCGGCACTGCCGCGGTCGACGTGGTGTCCTGCCACCTCATCGATACGCGCGCCCGAAGAATCAACAAGATAGACGATAGGCTTGCGCGCGCGAATCGCTGCCTGTTGCGTCCGGATCAATTTTTCGCCGTGACGCTGGCCAATCGACCCCGCCTTGACGGTAAAGTCGTTAGCCGTAAAAAAAACCGATCGCCCCTCAATGTATCCCGAACCCGTAACGACCCCGTCCGCGGCCATCTCCGGATCGGGCCAGTGAGCAAACTGCCCGAATTCGGTAATGGCAGGGCTCGTATCGAAAAGGAGATTGAGACGCTCGCGGACGAAAAGTTTCCCCGCCTCCTTCTGCTTCTGATGCCCGCGCGCAGGTCCTCCCCGGCGAATCTTCTGCTGGGTCTTTAATACACGCTCTTCCCGCTGTCCCATGACGTCTGTCTCCTCTTCCTAAAGAATATCGCGCACCGAATCTTATACAAGTTATCGACGCGAGTCTTCCCACAAGTCTTGCGCTAAGCGCAACAACGCGCCGCTCCAGGTCTTGCCCTGATTGTCTGCGCAAATTGACCGGGCTCCCCCGCCATTTAGTGCGTTACGGATGACAAACTTCAGCGCCATCAGATTAGGAACAGCGTAACATTCCACTTTTCCTATCCCCATTGGCTGGAAATAGTGCGCAACACGTTCACAGCTTAATAGCGCTGACAGCTTGTGGTAAGACTGTTCATTATACGCAAATACACTGATATCCACATGGTCGCCTTTATCCGAAGACCTGGCGAAAGCGACATCTTGAATTCTCACGCGGTTACCTCCTCCAGCGTCACCACAACGTGCTCATCGACCGCAGCTCTGTCCACCAAGCTCGGCCATAAGCCGGTGAGTCCACGCACCCGGTCTATCCCAATGAGGCCACTCGCGGTTGGGGGGCCTCCCAGGGCCAAAGGGACCATCATCCGGCTAATCTGATCGGCGGCCCTCCGGTCATGCGTGCGTACAGCGAATCGCAGATATACCTCATTCAGATCGTCTGAGTCCTGCTCACGGGCCAGAGGCCCGTGCAAGGAATTGTAGCCAAGATATTCAGCCCGTATTTCTTCAACCGGCAGGTTCATCCGGCTAATTTGCTGACGCATAATCTGTTCGGTGGCCTGAGCTTTCTTTAGAGCATCCGGCCAACTGTAGCCTAAGAGACCTTGCCCCATAAACCCGTCCTCATAACCCAGCAGCATCTTGTATTGATCTGGCCGTCTTGTGCCCGTAATGCCCAATAGTTTCACGCAATCACGTCCCAGACTTTCCACGGTGGCCGCGCTGACGTTCACCACGACATCGGGGGTGATGTAACGGGTGGGATCGTGAATCTCATATAACAGTTGTTCTCTTACGGTATCTACTGATACCCGGCCTCCGGTGCCGGGAAGTTTGGTAATAATCACCTCATCATTTTCGCTCACTTCCGCAATGGGATATCCAATCTGGTCGAGCCCAGAGATCCTCTCCCAATGACCTGTGTGATTACCTCCCGTGACCTGGGACGAACACTCGAGCAGGTGGCCGACTACGGTTCCTAAGGCCAAGTGATCCCAATCATCCCATGCCCATCCCAACTCATGCACCAAGGGCGCTAAAAATAAGGCGGAGTCCGCAACCCGGCCCGTTATCACCACGTCCGCACCATCCTCCAGTGCCTGTACAATAGGGCGGGAACCCAGGTAGACGTTGGCAAAAAGAGCCCGTTCATCAATCTCATGAGGTAAAGGTTGTCCCGTTTCCATATGGCACAGAGGAAGAAATGACGGCAACCGGTCCAAAATTCCATCCCCTGAGACCACCGCGATTTTGGCGCGAAGTCCCAGTTTTCTCGTCAATTCACAAACCGCTCTCCCTGCCGCGTGAGGATTCAGTCCGCCCGCATTGGTGATGATGCGGATATGCTGTGACAGCGCATCC
>JAKADI010000248.1 GCA_021820675.1 Bacillota bacterium
CTTGGGGAACTCGCCTCCCGAGCCGATCTGCGTCTGCCTATTTGGTTAGCGGATTCCATTCTCCTGCCCGAACCCCCAGCCCGTCAAATCACTTTTGAAGACGATATGAGTTCCGTGCAAGTACTCGAACTTCAAACTAGCCTGCAGGAACCGTTCGTGCTTCCTAGTGTAATGGTTGAACAAGAGATCCTCCAATCTTTCCTCAATATTGCGCGCCATGCTGTAGAGCACGATGTGGACCCAGATCTAGTGAAGGTGGAGCTAGACCTCCAGTTTGGGCCTAAATCGACTCACGCAGTCTGCGATGCAGAAACGTGGGTCGGTGTTCGCCAAGCCCTTTTAAAACTGATCAGTCGGTTAACGATACTACATCGAGAAGGACGTAATGGGATTTGGGCCGAAGTGATAATGAATCGCTTTGCTCCCGTATTCCTTGGTCATTTTGATGTGGTAATAGGCAATCCCCCCTGGCTCACATGGACACGGTTACCCGAGGCATGGCGCCAGAAGGCTAGGGGCATTTGGCAAACATACGGCTTGTGGCCTACTGTTAGACGGGGAGACCCCCTTCCCAAGTCGGATATCTCAGTCCTCGTTACTGGAGTAGCCTTGGCACGATACCTGAAGCCTCACGGGTTGCTCGGTTTCATTATGCCAAAAGCGCTAATCCATGCCGAACCAGGGAATCGCGAGTTTCGGAAGTATCGTCTAACATCCGATCGCCGAACCGCCGACATCCGGTTTCGCCCACTACTCATTCAGGATATGTCTGATGTTGAGCCTTTCCGGCCTGAAGCTAGCAATTCCCCAATCGTGATCATCATCCGACGAGACGAAGCACCGACGTTCCCTATTCCGGGTGCTCGGTGTAGTCTAAGGGCATCACGTTCTCAATGGAGGCGTCTTCCATGGCAACAAATCCGTTCGGGATACTTGAGTAGTACCCCCGTCACATGGCAACCGATTTCGACCATACCGACTTCGCCCCTCGCCTGGTGGACTGTAGCTGAAACTCCGAGGTCATTCGAACCAAATCACTACGGATTCGGGGAGGGACTCAACACTCGAGGTGCCAACGGGATCTACTTCACCACCGTGCGCTCACAACGGGTAGGCAGTGACGGGTTAATCCGTGTGGCCAATGTGCCGAGAGCCGGTCGTAATAACGATGTTCAAGAGCGCGTGGGAGCCGTAGAAGCTCAGTTGGTAGTTCCATTAGTGCGTGGCTCCCATGTACATCCATTTTTCGTCGCACCGCCCGATTATATCTTGCTTCCGCATGATCCAGCAAATCGCAGTCGGGTGCTCGGAAATCCGGAATTTCGTGAACGATTCCCACGCGCTTGGAGGTTCCTAAACAATTGGCATAGTATTCTTCGCCAACGGAGTCCTTATCAGAAGTGGCATCCCACCGATGCGGTGTGGTGGGGAATCGCGAATATCGATCACATGGATTCGGGATTTCTTGTGTGCGTTCGCGAGCAGGCAGACACGCTGATATCCGCTGTCGTTCGGCCAACATGGAATGAAGTGTTGGGCCGAGAAGTGTTGCCCGTTGTGGATCACAAGCTTATGTTCTATAACACCCAGAACGAAACTGCCGCCTATTATTTGTCCGGTGTCTTAAACTCAACAGCGCTTAAGGATCTTGCAGAACGCTATTTGAACAAGATTGCCATTTCGCCCAGTACAATCCGACAGCTACCCATCCCGTTCTATGCAGAGGATAACCCGCTTCACGTTGAAATTGCTGACCTCGCAAGAGACGCCCACATATTAGAACAAGAAGACCCTGAGCGCGGGGTCATTATTGTCACACTCGACAACAAAGTCCGACGGCTGCTCACACAGTAGTGTCTAGTAACGCCCCATCACGCCCACTAATGGCATTTTGTGGTCTGCGCTACCGTGAGCGGAACTGCCATTACCACTATCCGCGGCAACCATCTTCTCAAATCCTCTGTCACCGGAAGAGAATCCCGTAACCCTCCGTGTTTCCACCAACGTGGTCCCGCGATACAAGCGCCATTCGGTCTGATCGCGCTCGTCGTCCCACTCGCTCTCCCAGCGTTCGAGCCGGGTGGCCTCGCGGAGATAGATGGTGCTCATCCCCGGGCCGAATGGCGGCGGGGCTTGCCCCACGCGGGGGACAGACGCTCCGTGCCACACTTTCCATAGACGCACAACCGCCTCGTCCTTTCCTTTATATATAGACGAGTCCTTATTTGTCCGTTGCGCGCTTCAACGCCCGATAGACCGTTTGCCGCGACACTCGGAGCATTTCCGCGACCTGGGCCACCCCCACGTCGGGCGAGGCCAGCAACCGTTGCGCCAACTGCACTTGATCGGGTGTGAGCCGCCGGGGGCGGCCGCCCATTCGGCCACGCGCGCGCGCCGCCGCCAAGCCCGCCATCGTTCGTTCCCGAATGAGCGCCCGCTCAAACTCGGCCAGCGCCCCGAAAATATGGAAGATGAGCTGCCCCCCGGCAGACCCCGAATCAATCTGTTCTTGGAGACTCCGAAATTCCACACCCTTGGCGTGCAACTTCTGAACGACCTCAATCAAATGGGACAGGGACCGGCCCAGGCGATCCAGCCGCCACACCACCAGGGTGTCGCCGGGCTGAGCATCGGTGATGGCTTGGGAAAGCCCCGGCCGGTCCGTCGTCCCCCCAGACATCGTATCCCGAAAGATGGTGGTGCACCCCGCCGCCTGGAGGGCATCTTCCTGCAAGGCCAGGGTTTGCTCGGCCGTCGAGACGCGCGCATAGCCAATGAGCATCGTATCCTCTCCTTTCCTTCCCGTCTTACTCAGAAGGGCAAGTCATCTGGCAGCGGCGCCTCCGCCGCGGCGCGTTCTTCGTCGGTATACGTGCGCTCGGTCGCGTGGCCCGTTTCATCCACCACCAACTCGATGATCGGGCCATCCTCATCAAAAATTACCGAGGGCGGCGATGGAGGTCTAGGTCGCGATGTCGCCATATCGTGCTGCTGAGTCATGTTGGATACCAGAATCCGGAGCGCCGTCAGCACATTGATCTCAAAGTCCCAGGGGTCGGGCCATGTCCCCACCGCCGGTTCCCAGGGATGTTCGTCCTCCTCATTGACGACCTGCTCCAGTCGCAGCCAGACCCACCGGCCCCCAGTGTTCCGATAATGCAGATGAAACGCCGCGCCGCTGTTCCAGTAAGCCCAACCGTGCCCATTGACTAAGGCCCCTTCCACCCAGACCGCATCGGTTAAATCCTCACTCACGCGATGATTGGGGGTCGGTTGACACTGACGTGCGACGGTTGCCAGATCCTGGGTATTAAATCCGTAATGCATCGTCCATCCGCCTCTCTTCTCTCCAAACCGGGTGTCTAAACCCCGAGCAACCCCTCTTCCCTCACGATATGTTTTGTTACAGGGTTTTGCAACAGGGAAACCCGCATTTTTCCGTCATCCCTCCGCAGCGTATAACGACGTGCCAAAAACGACCGTTTTTGGACTTACTCCCATGGCGCATTTTGCTCATCTAACCGTCACGCACCGCATCCCATTTCGGTGTAAGATAGAAAGAACGACAGTAACTAGGAGGAGAATGCTGAATCATGAATACCGAATCCGTATCGAGGAAGGATAGCATACCACATTCTGATCGCGCCGTACCGGCGGTGGCTATTGCGTCCGTGAACGGGCGTGGGACGATGACAATCCCCGCTTCGATTCGGGAACACCTACAAGCTGATGCGACTCCGCGTTATCTGCTGAGGGCTGTGAGCGGCGATGTGTTTGTGGCCATGCGGGTCAAAACCCCACACGAACTCTTTGTCGCCTATGATGCATTAGTAGCAGAGCCGCGACCGGCACTGCCTTTGTCCGTCACGTTTCCCACCCTATTGGATGCCGAGTCCGTCATAATTGCGCAATGTGAGCCGACTAGTACGGAGCGGGAATGGTTTGCGGCTTGTGACCAAGGGGACACGAGTATTCGCGTGGATCCCCTCTTCATTGGCGATTTGCTGACGTTGTTGCCCACGTACCTGCCGGATCTCGACCGCGCGGCCCATGCTGTCTATGTTCAGACGATTCTGTGCTGGACCGGGATGCAGATGCCCGACCGCGACTTCTATTTAGCGGTGCTGAGCTTATGGGCCCAGTCGCCGGGGTATCGCTGGAGCCAAGCGGTGCAGGTGGCGCGGGCCTCGGTGGCGGGATGAGTGACCCTCGTCCCCAGATAACCAGCGGAACATTCTAGGAGCAAGAAACGTAAGACCCCAAAACTGAGGAGGCCGAATCGATGGACAATCCGTCAAACACACCGCCGGCGGGAGCGGTCGTCATTACGTTGCCGCAGGACCCACATGAAGCGTTTCGGTGGGGCCGCTTTGCTGACGCCATACCGGGGCTAGAACGGGAGTGGGCGCAAGGCCCACGGTCGAGCAAGACGTTTGATGAGCTTCTGATAGCGTATGAGAACACGGAGCGTTATGCCGATGGACTGGCGTTTCTCCATCAA
>JAKADI010000249.1 GCA_021820675.1 Bacillota bacterium
CGTGAACGTTCACGGATATTATAAAGGTTTGGAAAGAAATAGCCAAGACTAAGAGAAAGGGTTGATAGAAAATGTGACAAAATAGTGCATTTAAAGACAGCGTAACAATAACGAGGATTCGGCAGAGAAAACAAGAAAACAAGCGATTAATAGCGTAAGGTATCACGGAACATGTGGTATGGTCGAAATAAAAGGTGGAATGAATATGACCATACAGGATGGGTCGCAGAACAATAAACCCAAAAATGCCGCGAAATCAGCCCAACACAAATGTTCCTGTATTATGGACAATGACAAACCATGCCCAGCGAGCGTAAATTGGTTAATTTTGGCGATAATGGCCATCGTGATAATTGTCATTGGCATGTTGCTTACGGGAATAGCGCATCTTTTTATGACCACGCAAATTTACTGGGGCATATTAGGCTTATTAAACTTGTGTCTTTTTATTGAGCGCTGGCGTGCCTTCCGTCAGCATGATGTCGAGCGGATTAAGGCGGTTTTTATAGTGTTCTGGATCGTGGATTTACTATGGATTGGGACGGCTACAGTGGTCGTGTTGCCTCAGCATCAAAAAGAGTGGGCCGATTTGCTGTTCTTTGCTAGCATCGCATTGGTGAGTGGGTTTCAAGCGCAGCGTCATCCACAAATTAGTGCTATGGGCTTCATGATTTATGTTCTAGTAGCGTTTGGTACAATCATGCACCTAAAGGCTTTGGCACCGATTAATGGTGTCTTGCGTGAGGTAACCGGAACAATTGGATTTACGTGGCTTATCATAACAATTATGTTGGTTATTTATGCCGCTTGGGGATGGATAGCCGCCTCAGTGTCTCATGAACTAAATGAGTCTGTTGAAAGCAAATATAGGGAAAAAGGCATTAGTGAACGGCAATACAAACAATATTTAAGTAAATTTTTTGAAGCAACACGCAATATTGTGTGGCAAGCAACGACATCATTATTTGGTTATTTGGCTGTCATGATCGTGCTTATACATCGTCAGACAGCTCACACTCATTTTGTTAATTATCTGGCATGGTCTATTCCTGGTGTATTATTGATCGCGAGTATTTATCGGTTTCAAATTGAGTTAGCGAAACGTGAAGCGTGGATGGCAAGTGAGAACATCAAGCAAGCGCGATCCATGTTAACAAATCCTATTAATATTGTAATGGATGAAGTCAACCAAACGTTGGCATCGGTGCTTAATGCGACAATTTTACATTTTGTTCAAAGTGTAGCAAATAAAATACAAAGTAAACTACACCATCGTACAATTGAAGAGAACAAAACGACGGAAGACGTTTCGAATCAAAGACAAAGACATCAATAGCATAAATTGTCGCCAGCAACCCCATTCGGGCATGGAGTTGCTGGTGTGCGAATATCACGCCTAGCCACGCATCCCCGTGCACCAAATCAGAGCCGAGCATCACCGCTACACGGCTCTAATGATCCTGCCCCAATAGACCGTGGTTGCTACACAAACCCCATGTCTATTGGGAGCTGATTCACTTGACAAAAACTGCATTTATGAGGTAAACTCTTGACATATTTAATGTCAAGTACATATACGGAGGGATGACGAATTGTCAAGTCTATCTGAGCAGATAGCGCCGCTAGTGCAGCCGATGGTTGACGCCCTGCCTCAAGTATATCGGAAAGTGGCTGATGAGTTATCTGGACTATCGGAGAACTCGTATTTTCGTGAGACAATGCGTGACTTGCGCGGTCTCCGGGTGACTGAAGCATGGGAGGGAGTCATTAAAACTCAAGGATTGCCCTGGCGACCTGAGCGTGTATCGCTTCCGTTTGGGTATCTGCGACAAGTGCTGTACTCTGACGTCCTTCCTGTCGCGGTAGTCGGGTGCTACGTCCCTACCGACCAATCGTTTCCCTATCCGTCCAACTACCGCAACGCGCTGCGGGCGGTGAATCCTTCGCAGCAGTTGGATTGGCTTACGCCTCCGCGCCCGTTTGACGACGGGCAATTGGTGGTGGCATTCCTCACGTTCTGTGGGACTCCACCGGCTCTGGGGCCACTGTACCTGGGCATCCCGGAACCAATCGCGTTGGCTTGGTCTGGCGACTTAATTCCGCTCCATCCGGCCGTGCCCCCTACGGAGCAGGTGCCCGAGAAACTTCCCGTTCAGACCAAGTCATTGCCGAAGCAAGATGGTTTGCTGCGATGACTCCTCGCAACGAATGGCAAGGGCCCCGAACGGGATTTGTGTCCGAGCGGCTGCGCGAAGCTCGGCTGGCCAAGCGTTTATCATTACAAGACGTGGCCGATGCGGTGGGAGTGTCTAGGCAGGCCGTTTCTCAGTATGAGTTGGGTCTGACGGTGCCTTCGGATTCTATCCTAGGACAGTTAGTACATATGCTCGACCGCCCTGTCGCCTTCTTTTTCTGGCCGATTAATCGTTCTGCCGAGGGCAGTAGCACAGTGTTCTTCCGGAAGGGTGCCGGAGCTACGCTCAAGGACCAGGGCCCCGTGCGAAGTTACTTGGCATGGTTGGCGGATCTAGAGTACATCCTCGAGCGGTGGATAACGTTACCTGAGCTGTCCGTTGCTCCTTCAAGCGAAGGAGAGCATCCCTATGACCCACTGACGATTGAGCAAGCCGCTCAAAAGGTTCGTAAGGCCCTCGGGCTAGGAGATGGACCGATTGCCCATGTTACCCGACTATTGGAGTTTCATGGAGCGATTGTTGCCCAGTGGAGCTTTACAACCGCACCAGTGGATGCGGGTAGTCAATGGATTGGCCGGCGCCCTTACATTTTGGTGGGGCGAGAAGCGGTGTCCATGGCACGACAGCGCTTCGGGTTGGCGCATGAACTCGGACATCTAGTTCTCCATTCCTGGGCGGAAGAAGACATGATTAAACGTCATTATTCGGAGTTTGAAAAAGAGGCCCATCGGTTTGCCGGGGCGTTCCTGATGCCAGCAAAGTCATTTACCCAAGAATGTTGCATTCCATCTCTGGATCACCTGAAAGGGCTTAAGCCTCGGTGGAAGGTTTCCATTTCCGCGATGATTCAGCGTGGGAAAGACCTCCAGATATTCACCGATGATGAGGTGAGGCGATTGCATCAACAGCTTCAAGGGCGTGGGTGGCGTCGCGCCGAACCTTGGGATACGGAGTGGGAGCTAGAGGCTCCCGTTTTATTCTCTCAAGCTATGAGTTTATTGGAGCAAGACCAGCCAGACATCTATTTGAGGCTACGTAACGAGATTCCGCTGCCAGTCACCGATATTGCAGGGTTAACGCATTTAGAGCCCTCAAGATTTGAGTCGCGCCTACGAATCAGCCGGTCTGACCATTAACCATGGGGTGTTCACAGTCTGGCCGTCTGCACCAGAAAACGAGCTGAGCTCAGTTCGACAGCGGAATGCGTCTCGTTGATGGGTAGAACGATGGCTTCGAGTTTTTCTCCCGACAGCTATACGAGTACACGTTTACTGAAAGAGCCAAGGTAGCTACGATAGTGAGACTACGAAGGTTCTCAGTTTTGAAAGGCCGATCAAGTATGCAAATGTCCGGAGGGACCAGATCTATGACAACGGGAGAACAGTTACTCTACTGCACCGTACGCCTTGAAGGGCGAACGGTAAACGGAATGACCAGTGTGGGAACCGGGTTTCTTTATTATTCACAAGATCGTTTGTGGGTCGTGAGCAACAAGCATGTCGTCGATCAGGTTGTAGAGGGCTATTTATTTATGCATCAAAGCGCCGAGGCCGACGAGAAGACGCTTGTTCCGGCTTCGGTCTTAAGAGTCGACTTTAGAGGATCGGATTTCCGTGGGCACGACGACCCCGATGTAGACCTTGCAGTAGCGAACATCTCCAGCATCTTCTCGGGATTTAGGGAGAAAAATTTATATCCCTACCACCGTCACGTTAGCCCGGAGTTCATTCCTTCGGAGGCGACTATCGAGCAGTCGATCGGTGCGCTCGAAGAGATTATTTTCGTCGGGTATCCCAACGGCATTTGGGATACCGCGCACAATCTGCCGGTATTTCGAAAGGGCATAACCGCGACTCCCTACGCCGTCGATTTTCTCAACCGCAAGCAGTTTTTAATTGACGCGTCGGTCTTTCCAGGTTCGAGTGGAAGTCCCGTGTTTTTGTTTAATTCTGGCTCGTATCCAGGGAAATCTGGCGGTTTGCAGGTTGGTAGCAGGTTGTTCTTATTGGGACTTATTAGTTCCGTGTACACTCGCAAGGAAAATGGTGAGATGATTGTTCAAGATGTTCCGACGGCGGTGCAATCGATACTCCGTGTACAGCAAATGCTGGATTTGGGGATAGTGATAAAAGCGGATCGGGTGGAAGAGGCAGCGATCCAAGCGGCCATGGCTGGCAGGTAACCAAAAGGAGCACCAACCAAATTGGCTGACCCCCCATCAAGAAGCGAAGCAGCTTCTATTCGGACAGCGCCCTACTTGTCGCCGCCCTGTCTATATATTCGGCCATAAAGATTTATAAATGCC
>JAKADI010000250.1 GCA_021820675.1 Bacillota bacterium
GGAAAAATTATCGAAGAGATGATTGATGTCTTGAGGGATTTAGCTCTCGATGTGGAGGAAGTCGCCGTAAATCAAGCGGAAATTGAAGACTTTCTCGGTGAATTGGACCAAGACCTTCTTGATGTAGAACAAGAGGTGTACCGTGGCGACGATGACGTTGATGATGAGGCTTTGAGTTTCGACGACGACGATGATGGGCGCCTTGATGACGCATTTTTGGACGATGATGACCTTGAGGAGCCTTCATACCTTACCCTGGCATGTCCCGTATGTCATCAGGAATCGTCCTATAATGAACAATTATTCGACCAAGACGGCATACAGTTGTCATGTCCCCATTGCGGCAATGTGATTTTTGATAGCGACGAAGACTGCATCATCATGGACCGAGATGACGACGAGGGCCCTTATTCGTCCTACCGTTAAGTCATTGTAGCCTTACATCTGAAAAATGGCTGTAATACCCGTGACCGCTTTGGTCACGGGTATTACTCTTTTAGACATCTGCACGGATTGGGTAGCATAACTTGTCTATCGTATCCATAGATATCAAACAACTGGGACCGAGTTCCAGTGGAATGACAGGAGTGAGCAACGATGGAACCCTGGACATACCTTCCCAATCCATGGAGAGACGGGATTGCATCTCTTCCCCAGGATAAGTTAGGCACTTTGGAAGAGGTGCGCTTTCGGCTGGACCGCCCTGCCTACTGCTATGGGGCTGCGTGGGGGATGCCGCTGCGGATGGACAACCAAACGTTGACCATTAGTCAGCAGGATTTGGACCGGATTGTGGGGATTATTGCCGAACATTCGTTGTATGCCCGTATGGAAGAATTACGGCAAGGTTATTTAACCCTGCCGGGTGGTCACCGTGTTGGCGTCGCGGGGAAAGCGATATGGAAAGACGGAACAATTATTACGATGACGGAGATTACCGGCTTGAATTTTCGCCGGGCACGCTACGTCCAAGATGCTGCGAAAAAGATGTTGGAGATATTTAACCGAAACCGCCTGGACATCGAATCGCTCCTGGTCGCCGGTCCCCCCCGGAGTGGCAAGACGACTCTCTTGCGCGATTTAAGCCGGGTGTTTAGCGAACGGGGAGAACGTATCACAATTGTTGATGAACGTTCCGAATTGGTTGGTTATCATGATGGGCACTATGAATTCAACCTCGGCATCCATATCGATGTGCTAGACGGTTGGCCCAAAGCTGATGGAATGGGGGTTGCCATTAGAACCCTAGGGCCAGATCGGGTCGTCGTTGACGAATTAGGAACAGGTGCTGACCTACGTGCTGTTCTGCGGGCTCTGGACGCCGGCGTACAAATCGTAGCTAGCGTCCATGCAGCTAATTACGACGACTTACATCATCGGGAGACATGGGGGCTTTCTCTGTTCGACCTTTTTGATTCGGTGGTGCTGTTGCGAAAAGGCGGATCCCCAGGAACGATTCAAGAAATCTGGCATGACCATCACAAGATTTGGCAGGACACTCCATGAAAATTATCGGGGCTCTCTTAGTTATTGTCGCAGCTTGGTGGTTAGGGCGCGTTCTCGCCAAGCCCTACCGGCAACGAATCCTCTGTTTGGAACAGGGGATGGGATTGTTGGAGCAGTTACGTTCTGAAATTGGCTGGCACCACCGCATTCTCACCGATGCGTTTACACGCGCTAGTTGCACGTACTCTGCCTGGAAGCCAATGGCTGATCATCTTTCACAACAAATTGACCAACACGAGAGTGATTTTACGATGGCATTTCATCACGCTCTCATACAGGTTTCCGGATTGTGGGACAAGGACCGCGAAATCTGGGAGAACTTGGGACAAGTGCTCGGCAAATCATCAGTCGATTATCAAGTGGAATATCTTCAATCCACACATCAAGAATTAGCGCGACAGTTAACCGATGCACGAACTCAAGGGTTAAAAACGGCACGCATGATGGAAGCCTTGGTCTCCCTGACGGGTGTGGCTATCGTGATCGTTCTCATCTGAACGAACGAGGTGAAGACATGACGAGCAATATTGATTTAATCGTGCGCCTGGCGGGTATCGGCATTCTTGTTACCGTGGCTTATAGCGTATTAGAACGGCTAGATCGCAAGGAATGGGGACAATTGGTGGCTCTAGCGGGTGTGGCTGTTGGGTTTCTGTTAGTTTTGCGTGAAGTTCAACAACTCTTCAATGCCGTACGGACCCTATTTAACCTGTGAAGGAGGGGACGTCGTGCAAACCGTCCTAAAGCTCGTGTCTCTCGGAATTGCGGCGACCATTCTATTGGTGGTGATCCGTGAAGAGCGCCGAGATATCGGGGTGATTTTGCGGTTGGCAATTGGGGTCGCCCTTCTGCTCTTACTTATTAGTCCTTTGGCACGCGTGTTATCCGGGGTCCTGCAGTTGGTAGATCAAGTCAAAATCCGTGGCCTCTATTTGGGATTATTGTTACGTGTCATTGGAATTGCGTATGTAGCCACCTTTGCCGCTCACATTGCCAATGATTCGGGTGAAGCAGGAATCGGATGGCGTATTGAAGTTGGAGCCAAAATTGTCATTTTGGCTTTAGCCTTGCCCTTGGTCAGTGCCATTTTGCATACGGTCTTGAAAATGATTCCGTCATGAGGAGTGGGGAGATGCTAAAGCGTCTATGGATTGGAATCTTGTCTATTGGTTTGGTCTGGTTGGTATCCCCCAGCGTCCACGCGCAGTCCATTGATCAGCTCGTGCAACACCAAGCCCAGAGTGTCAATACGCAGTCGCTAGACCACCAAGTCTCACAACTGATTAACCCCTATCCTCAGATTCATGTGCCAACGGTTTCGCAAATTGTATCGGATCTCCTGCATCATAAGAATCCGTTTCCGTTGCACACCTTGTTTTCGGCTATGGGTCGAGCCATAGCCGGAGATTTAGCCCAGGAGGGCCGGGTACTTGGCGTGATTTTTCTTCTGTCCGTGTTGGCTGCCATCCTATCCCGACTAACCGAATCGATCGATGGGGCCGGCAGAATTGCTGATTTATCGCAGATGGTGGTCGTATCCGCGCTTATCCTCATTGCTCTGCATTCTTTCGGTATGGCATTAACGATGGTTCATCATCTGTTGACGGATGTTGTGCATCTGATGGAATCGTTGATTCCGTTATTGGTCGTGTTGATGGCTGGCAGTGGGGAGGTGGCATCAGCAGGGATCTTTCACCCGGTTATGATGATCACGGTGAACCTGGTGGCGGTGTTAACCCGTTCCTGGGTACTTCCCCTGGTTTTACTAGCTACCATCATTGATTTAGTGGGATATTGGCTGCCGAACTTTTCCTTGAAGAATTTGGCCTTATTGCTCCGCCAAACCGGGCTCACTTTACTGGGAGGGTTAATGACGTTGTTCCTGGGGGTTATGGCGGTCGAGGGGTCTGCAGGATCGGTAGCTGATGGAGTGACATTGCGTACGGGCAAATTTCTGGCGAATACTTTCGTCCCTGTCGTTGGTAAGGCCTTTTCCGATGCGATGGAAGCGGTATTAGGGTCGTCAATGTTGCTCAAAAATGCTGTCTCGGTCGTAGGAGCGTTGACGATTATTGTCTTAGTGGCATTTCCTTTGCTGAAACTGTTCATCATGATGGTGTTGTACCGTCTGGGAGCTGCTGCGACTGAACCCTTGGGAGTCGTCGGGGTGAATAAGACATTGGAGACCATGGCGACAGCTGCGGGATGGTTGTTGGCCATCACGGGCTCAGTAGCCCTAATGTTCTTTCTTATGATTACGGTTGTGGTGACAGCATCCAACGGAGCGGGATTATAATGATGGCCCTGATTGGACATTGGGTAAAGTCCTTGATCATCATCGTACTGTTAGGCAACCTGGCACAGTTTATCCTGCCGAAAGGCGAACTGAAAAAGTATGCAGGCCTCATTGTTGGCCTGGTGTTACTCCTTGCGATGGTCTCACCTATTTGGAGTCTCATTCATCAATTGCAAAGTTCTCCCACATCTAACCTTCTGCTTGGCCCGGGAACAGGGTCCCAATTTTCGGCTTTAGTCCAGCAAGAACAAGTGTCGCAAGCCGAAGCCATGGTTCTTAGTTACCCTCAGGTGAGTTCCTGTCAAATTACGAAAACCAGTCCTAAGCACTATGAGGCGGTCGTGAAGACAAGCGAAAATTTGAGCGCGCATTCGCTTAAACAATACATCCAAGATGCGTTGGCGATTACCACAGGCGAGAATTCGTCCGCTTTATCCGTCCATGTTGTGGTGATTGGCGCGGCGCCCAAACGCCGTCTTAGGATACCTGTCAAACCGTCATAAGGGGAGATGAATATGCCTAGCAATTTTCAGGAATGGTGGAAAAAAATATCGACGCAAGATCGTCCCCAGTTATATCGCCTTATCGGTATCGGAATTTTAGGGGTGTTGTTACTGGGATTTGGCAGTTTTGGTCCGTCAGTTCCATCTCCTCCCCGCTCCTCGACAAAAACGACGAGCA
>JAKADI010000251.1 GCA_021820675.1 Bacillota bacterium
TAAAAGCCAATCATGTTGAGTTGAGTGCCAATGTTCCTACGGTGGAGATGGTTACCGCCAAACTGGAAGAATTAGACGAACTTCTCGCATTGAGATTGGATGTGGAGGAAGAGGAACGTCTCAGCCGCGACCTCTCGCGATTACATTCTCGGCAACGGCTTTTGGAAATCTTGCAAACCATTGAGCAGGATTTAGAGAATTCAGAGTCTGGGAATGTGGTAGGTTTGCTGAGTCGGATTTCCCATCATATTGGCAATCTGGCTCGTCTTGATGATGAGGCTGGTGATCGCCTGGGAAACATCGTTAATCAAGCCATTAGCATGGTAGACGAGCTGCGACTGGCGTTTCATGACTGGGGAAGCCAATTGGATGAAGAACCGGGTCAGTTAGAGGCGTTGGAGGCTCGAGCCAACCAATTGGCTCGCATGAAACGTCGGTACAATATGTCCATGAGTGAGTTAGTGCGCTACACCGAATCTTTGCAACAAGACCTCGCCAAATGGGAAAACTTCGAATGGGAACTCAAGGTATCAGAGCGAAAGTTACATAGTGCGGAAGAGGAATATATGCAGTTGGCCAGAGATATGTCGGATCAGCGCCTTAAGGCGGCGGAATCGGTTAGCACCCAGTTGTCACAGCTCGTGCACGAAATGGAAATGCCCTCGTCTCAGGTGCATTTTGGTTTGGAACCCAGCGATCCCTCGGCTTGGGGTATTGATCATAGTGCTGTCTATTACGCGCCATCGTCTCAACAAGAATTAAGATTGGCGACAAAAGTGGCATCCGGTGGCGAATTGGCGCGGATTGCCTTGGCCATGGCTGTCTTGGGAGGAACCCAGGGTGGCGCGACGTTGATATTCGATGAGCTAGACGCCGGCTTGGGCGGCCAAAGCGCTCTCCGAATTGGGCACTTACTACGGGAATTGGGCGAACATCGCCAAGTTGTGGTGATCAGCCACCAACCGTCTGTGGCCGCCCAAGCCCATGATCAATGGACCGTAATCAAAACCCCAGATGACACTGGCGCTCGGTCACTGGTGAAACATGTTCGCGGCGAGGATCGGGTGCGGGAAATTGCAAGAATGCTGAGTGGGCAATCCGACAACATGGCGCTTGAACACGCACGACATTTGTTGAAATGGGAAAAACGGGGGGATTAATTTGCAATGGCTCCTGCACAGCAACCGTGTCCTGATCAGCGCCGTCACTGCCGCAGCGACCGCCCAATTGTTAAAATTTCTGATTTATATGGTGTTGCGCCATGAACCCCGCTACGACCGTTTGTTTGGCGCGGGAGGTATGCCATCGTCTCATTCCGCGATGGTTGTGGCCCTACTCTCGTCAATTGGGTATCAATATGGATGGCGATCGGGCGAATTTGCCATTAGTGCGGTATTGGGCTTAATTGTCCTGTATGACGCCATCCATGTTCGGCGGGTGGTGGGGTTGCAATCGCGTTATTTAAATCTGGTTTCGCGTTCTGAGTATCTTGCTGATATCGATCGGAATTTTCCGGAGTTCATTGGCCATACGCCATGGGAAGTTGCGGCCGGAGCCATTTGGGGTCTTCTGATTAGTCGATTGTTTTATTAGTGAATTAACAACTAGAGCAAGGAGAACCGGATGCGGATACTAATAGCCAGTCTACCTATAGGCACAGGCCATGATATTGCTGCCAAGGCCTTAGCGGAAGCGTGTTTGCACAGAAGAATGGAGGTTGAATTTTCGGAGCACCTGGTTGGAAAAGCCCGAATTGAAACAGGGCTCTATTTTTGGGCATTGCGTTACATACCCCGTCAGTACGGATATGTGTTTAGATGGGGTGATCATTCCTCCTTGCAGTGGGCAAAACATCGCCAGCGATGGATGCGAATCGGCCGGAAAATTGTGAGCCATGTCTATGACCTGTACAAGCCGGATGTTATTTTGGCTACGCATCCTTTTGCGCTAAACGCGTGGGCCGGAGTTAAAGAAACCCGGCCACATTTAAAAATTGTGGGAATTCTCACTGATTTATCTGTGCATCGATTCTGGTATGAACCTTTAGCCAACGCTTATACCGTATGGTTGCCAGAACAAGTACAGGACTTGGTGCGTTTTGGCGTACGGACTCAGCAAATTTGGCAAACAGGGATTCCGATTCGGTCATCATTCCACGAACCGGCATGGGAACTCCCATTATACTCTAAGGATCCCATTGTTCTATTGGGCGGAGGATTGGGAATGGGGCCTTACTATCGCATTTTGCGCAAATTGGCCGAACAGGAGTATCCTGTTGTGGCAGTATGTGGGCATAACGAACGATTAAGGTGGCACCTGGATCAGCGTTCGTGGCCCGATACGGTGACGATTGTGGGATATGTGGAGAAAATGCCGTTATTGTTACACCATTCGCGGCTGGTTGTGGGTAAGCCTGGCGGCGTTACGGCGGCTGAAGTTGCACAGTCGCATGTGCCCTTTGTTTTAACCCATTGGATTCCGGGACAAGAAGAGGCTAATCGTGACCGACTTATAGCACATGATATGGCCGTGCGTGGTGATCGCGATTTGTTACGACATGTCCATGACCTTCTATTAGAAGCATCTCCCGGCCGTCAGAAGATTATTCGGCAACAAGAATACTGGGCGCGACCTCACGCTGCCGCTGACATCGCCGAACATTTGCTGGAGCTTTAAACGCCGTCTGTCTCGACACTAATTTTTTCCTAGCGTCCCGGTACAGCGGCAATAGACAATAAATTTGGGTATGAATTTGCCGTCGGTTTGGCTGCAGAGTTAGACCTTGGTCGTAATTCCGGGCATGAATTTGCCTCCTTTCCGAGACCTTAATAAGGGAGACATTGAGGAGGAGGTGAGATCCATGGGACGGCCCAATAAAGCTCGACAAATTGTTGGTCTCTTTGGGGCCATAGCCGTTATGACAACCGGATTTCTTAGACCGGTTCGTTCGATGGTTAAGATACCTCAGGTGATCATGGTTCCATCTGGTCAAAGGATAACATTGCCGTGGAGCAGCTGGGTAACAGTAACATCACCCGTAGGTGAGAGGGTGTCGGTGAAACCCGGGTTTGTTCATGTCGGGGGTTTGAACCCCGGCCATTTTGTCATACGGACGAAGTTGTTTGGTTGGATACCCTGGCGCTCTTTTCCAGTCGAAGTCATCAAGCCGGTTTATGAAGTGCCTGGGGGTGAATCGATTGGGGTGGTTGTCAATACACGTGGCCTTGTTGTACGCGGTTATGCACCGGTCTCGGTTGGAGGACATTTTGTCGACCCCGCTAAAGAGGCAGGGATTGACAAAGGAGACGTTATCGTGAAGGCGAATCACCGTCTCGTCACATCTAACCGTGTTCTGCAAGAGGCAATACAGCAATCCGGCCGTCGTCATAAACCTGTTGCACTGGGTGTCCAAGGTGCCAGACGCTATCACTGGCGTTACGTGAAACCAGTATGGTCCCCCGTATTGCGTACGTGGCACATTGGGGTTATGGTTCAGGGCGGAGCCAGCGGGGTTGGAACCTTAACGTTTTATAACCCCGAGTCTTTAAAATATGCAGCGCTAGGCCATAGTATTACCGACGGCGTCACACCCAGTCCCATAGCGATCAATGGGGGCCGCGTCACAGGGGCGCGGATTGTGGGGATCATTGCTAGCCGTAGTGACGGTCCAGGGCAAAAAATCGGCGTGTTGGCCTCCGGGAAAAATGTCCAAGGCACCGTTGTTGCGAATAGCTTCTTCGGAATAACGGGTCGTCTTACCCATCAACCCATATGGGGTGCACACCACGCTTTGCCGGTGGCTCTCCCGGACCAAGTACACCCAGGTCCTGCTCAAATCGTTACCGTGTTGCATGATCAAAAAACGCAATTATTTTCGATACGGATTATTAAGACCTATCCCCAATGGCATGCTCATACCAAAGGCTTATTGTTTGAGGTTGATGACCCTCATCTGCTTCGACAGACCGGCGGGATTGTCCAAGGAATGAGTGGTAGTCCTATCATTCAGGACGGGAAATTGGTTGGCGCGGTGACGCACGTCTTGTTGAGTCGCCCCAACTTAGGGTATGGATGTTATGCGTATTGGATGGCGATGCAAAAATCTTTTTCATAGACAAGCCATTTTGGGAAGGAAATTCGACGGACGATCGCGAAATCGTTCGTCATATTTCTCTCCAACATGGACGGGCGAGAGGGGGGTGGCGGATGGAAGTATCGCCTCAGGCGGCACTTGTCATGTGGATTTTTCTCGCCGCTACGACAGGTACTGTGTGGATATTACTCCAATACGGCCGCAAATTATGGTTGCATACGCGAACGGCATATATTCAAATTCTTTATTTGAAACAGGCGGGAATTTTGTCGATCGACGACGAGAAATGTGATAATGTGGGACGAAAAGAGGCTTCGCAAGAGAGGCGAGATGAGGCACAATCGTAGAAGAACGATTGGTGGCCAACTTTT
>JAKADI010000252.1 GCA_021820675.1 Bacillota bacterium
AAAGGAAACACGTGAATAGACCCATGGGGGCGGCTGCGGTGACACGTGGCATGAGGAATTGCAATGCTGAGGGTGCCACAGTAACTTAATTACCACCGTAATCCGAGTCTGTGAATGATGGTATCTGCATTCTAGCGAGTTGGGTGACGATTTTGTGGTCGGGAAACAAAACAGGTTGCATGGTGGGGCCTGGGGGGCAGACATTAACGTTAGGGTGTGTGACCGACATTATGGCTATGACGTCGACGCGGTGTGCAAGTATAAATACGATGGCAGTGTGTAGCACGCGACCCTAAGACATACTGCAAAGTCGACCGTAAAGCATGATTCGCGGCACTAAGCGGTCGCCGGCGGGTACCGTCCCAGACATCCATTTCCTTAAGAGGGGATTATCATTATGGCAGATGCGTCACTCAATCCATTTTTGCGGGCACAACAGGCGTTTAAAGAGGCGGTCGACACCTTGGGACTCGAGCCGGCCGTCTATGAAATTCTCAAACATCCCCTACGGTCCTTTGAAGTGGCGGTGCCCTTCACGCGGGACGACGGCAGTCTGCAGGTGTTCACGGGCTACCGGGTGCAACATAATGACGCGTTAGGGCCGACGAAAGGCGGGTTGCGCTTTCACGCGGCGGTGACCCTGGACGAGGTCAAGGCGCTCGCCATGTGGATGAGTGTGAAGTGCGCGTTGTTAGGGTTGCCGTATGGGGGAGGCAAAGGGGGCATTGCCTGTGACGTGGATCAATTGTCCCCGCGGGAAATTGAACGGTTGAGCCGGGAGTACATTCGGGCGGTGAGTTTGGTGATTGGGCCGGACAAGGATATTCCGGCCCCGGATGTGTCGACCAACCCGCAAATTATGGCGTGGATGGTGGATGAATATTCCCGCATTCGGGGGGAGAACACCTTCGGGCTGATTACGGGCAAACCGCTGGTGATCGGGGGCTCGGCGGGCCGGATGGACGCGACGGGGCGGGGGCTGGTGTTTGCCACCAAGCAATTGGCCACGGAGCTGGGGATGGCGTTTGAGGGGAGCCGGATCGCGATTCAGGGGTTTGGGAATGTGGGGTCGGTGGCGGCGGAGATTGCGCACGCGATGGGGGCGCGGATCGTGGCCGTGTCGGACAAAGACGGGGGGCTGTACAATCCGGCGGGGCTGGATATTCCGGACTTGTTAGCGTATAAGCGGACCCACCGGGCGCTGGGGGGCTATCCGCAGGCGGAGCCGCTGGGCAATGCCGAGCTGTTGACGCTGCCGGTGGACATGTTATTTCCGGCGGCGCTGGAGAATCAAATTACGGCGGACAACGCCGCTCGGATTCGCGCCCGGATTGTGGGGGAGGGGGCCAACGGTCCGACCACGCCGGAAGCGGACCGCATTTTGTTTGACAAGGGCGTGATGGTGGTGCCGGATGTGTTGGGCAATTCCGGGGGGGTGACCGTCTCGTATTTTGAATGGGTGCAAAATCAAGCCCGGTTTTATTGGACGGAAGCGGAGGTCAACCAGCGGCTGGAAGCGTACATGTCTCAGGCGATGGCGGCGATGCACACGATGCATGAACGCTTTGGGGTGACCTTACGCAAGGCGGCGTATTTGGTGGCGGTCGACCGCATCGCGCAAGCCATGCGGTATCGCGGGTGGTTAAATTGACGCAACACAAGAGAACGGCGATACTCCGGTCGGTGCTATTTTATCCAGCCATTGGTTATGACCTTGATCAATGATGTCGGGTCATGAAACGCATTCTGCGGAAGCCGGTGAAGGGAAGTGTACAGCTCTTCTCTTAACAAGTCTTACGAAATTGCCAGTGCGGGGGAAGACAAACACAGGCATGACGCGATGCTGCCATTTTACGAATTGTAAGGTAAATAAGCGCTATTTTCTTGTGTTCTGTACACTAGTTCGCATGAGGGTTATTATTGTACATGAAGAAACCGGTCACCAATTGGGTTGAAATCGTCGTAGCCCCACTGCGAGGCGGAAGGAGAAAGTGCGAGCGCATAAGGCCGAGATTCGCTTGACTGCTGATCAACGACAGCAAGTCCTAAAGACGTTAGGTGTTGGTTGTCACCTCTATAACCTGTATATTGCCACCAACGAAGAGCGCTATCAGCAGGGATTGAATTTTCGTGCGGCCCAATGCTTTCGACCGATGGGTCAACCGCGAATACGTCCCGGAGAATCTATGGATTAAAGACGTATCGTCCAAAGCCCTATCGGATGTTCGTTAAAGGAGAAGCCCACCACCCGAAATTAAAGAAAAAACGCTGGCAATGGGAAAGTTTTTATGCTCCGAGAATAATGCGGGGATTGGTTATTCGACCAACATCGGATAAAATTCATACGTTAAGATGGGTCCGGCTGAAAGAATTCGGTTACATTCCACTTGGAGCAGATATTACGGGTGGGAAGATTGCCCACGGAGCGGATCGCTTTTTGCGAGCGTGACGCTAGGATGCTAACCCTAACAACATCCGTTAAGCCGCGTAACGCAGTCCTTGGAGTCGATGTAGGGATTAAGGAGTTTGCCGTGACGAGTGATGCTCGTACGTTCCCGAACATTAAAAGAAAATGACCAAGATACAAAAGCTTGAACGCCGTCTGCGGCAAGCACAGCGGGCACTGTCCCGTAAATACAAAAGCGGAAGCGAGGTGGGAATCCTGCTACTGGCGGACGGAACATTGACAAGCATCCTTTATGTGTCCCAAAGTTGCATTGGTGAATAGCCAATCAACGCCCGGTTATCGAATGCAGATGGTTCGGACGCTGATGAAAACCAGACCAGCCTTTATTACCCGAGAGCACATGAATATGTGTGGCGAGCTCAAAAATCGGCACTTTAGTAAAGCGACTCACGATTGGAAAGCCGGTATTGTGTGCGAAGTCGATTCGTTTAATTCTTCAAGCAAGTTGTGCTCCCAGTATGGGCACAAGACGAACGTGAGGTTGAGGGATCGGTTCTACGGTCCTGTGAGCAATGTAGTCTGGTCTTAGCCCGTGATTATAATGTTGCTATTAATCGTGCACAAACGACTACCCATCAGATACTCTGTTAAGGAATCGACCACGGGCTACCCGGAAAGTGATGCTTGGGGAGTGTGAGCGGCTCTGTAGTGGCCATTTCCCGGGCGAGGAAGCACAGGAAGAACCAGGAGATGGCTAGCACACATTGTCAATGTTTTTGGTAGCAGATGACGATGAAAGATCTGAAATCATGGAATCAAGCGGTGGAAACTGCAGCCCGGCGTATTAAACCTTATGTGTTGAAGACCCCCGTTTTGCCGTCGAAGCGGCTATCTGAACAGTTGGGATATCCGGTTTGGCTGAAATGCGAGCAATTTCAGCCCATGGGTGCGTTCAAAATTCGGGGAGCGGCGAACGCTTTGTTGGCACGGTCACCCGAGGAACGGATGCGCGGAGCCATTACCTATTCCACAGGGAACCATGGACTGGCCGTGGCTTACATAGGTCATCGCCTTGGGGTGCCCACCACGATTTGTATTTCCACCATGGTTCCGGAAGCCAAAGTTAATGCTTTGAAGCAGGCGGGAGTCCGGCTCGTGGTGGAGGGGAATAGTCAAGACGAGGCGAAGATAGTCGCCGGTAAGATTGCACGCGAGGAGGGTCTCATCATGGTTGAACCTTTTGATGATCCGTATGTCATCGCGGGGCAGGGGACTATCTCTTTGGAGATTTTAGAACAATTGCCAGCGGCGGGAGTTGTGCTCGTGCCATTGTCCGGAGGTGGGCTCGCATCGGGGATTGCTGTGGCGATCAAAGCACGTCGCCCCGATGTTCGCGTGATAGGTGTGTCCATGGAACGTGGAGCGGTAATGTTCGAGAGTATACGGCGTGGATATCCTGTTGAACTTCCTGAAGTGGAGACCCTGGCTGACAGTTTGCAGGGTGGCATCGGTCTAGAGAATCGCTGGACTTTTTCGCTGGTCAAAGAATATCTGGACGATATCGTTGTGGTGTCAGAATCAGAGATAGCTCAAGCTATGACCTTGTTGGGAGGGGAAGGCTTGATTGTGGAAGGCGCCGCTGCGGTTGCCGTTGCGGTTCTTTTACGCCATCCGGATTTACGAGGCACAATTGTTGCGCTGCTCACTGGCCGGAACATCTCTTTGCCCGCTTTTTGTCAAGTCGCGGGAAAATAGTTGGACATGGGGGCAATGGTGTTGTGGGACCAGGGATTGGCAGAACGCCGCTGTAAAGTCAATGGCGAGCAAGGGCTCGAGGCGTTGACACGTATTCGTTGCGGATTTCTGACAGTGTTTTGGGTAGAACTCGGAACATCACGAAAGTCCTAAACGCTTTTTTCTTGTTGAGTTTACGGAAGTCGCAATGTATTCTAGTGATGCTGCAATATCGTTGACGAAATGGCTTTGCGGTAGGAAATTAATTGTGAGGATGGATATCCGCCTAAATATTTTTGGATGATAGTCACTAAGGAGGAA
>JAKADI010000253.1 GCA_021820675.1 Bacillota bacterium
GAAAGCTGGTTAGGAACGCCGTATGGAGACGGGGTGGCGTTGATAACCTGACGACGACCACCATCATATCCCGTGTCCGCTCAGCTACCCTCAGCGGAAAATGACCAAGGTCGTATCCGACAACCGTGCGCGCTGGTTCAGATCAACCTCAACAGGGATGACCTAAACCGGAGTGCTGAGGCCACGGACTCAGCTATGCACGATGGTGCAAAAAAAAATCCGGCGGGGGACGGAGCTCTCGTAGTCGTCCGAGGTCGGGAAAGCCGGCCACAATCCCGAGGTCGTCTTGGCACAGTGCAACAAACTGACGAGTAAGTGAAGAGCCGTATACATTGAGAGGTGTACGTACGGTTCGGAGGCGAGCATTCAGAAACGGGTTCCTGCAAGGGAACACCGCGCTGGATGCTTAGCCTACTGGATCTCACAAACGGAGGAAAGAGAGGTAAATTCCATATAGCGTGTCACTGTGGCCCACCGGACCGTGCTTACGGCCCTCTATTTCACAAATCGTTGCCGGATTGTTTGGGATTCGATTCTGTCAAGCACACAAGACTCCCGTAGCGTCACTTTAGCCATTGGCTGACAAATGAAAGGCATTCCATTAGCAAATAGGTGATCCCGGCGGCCATCAGGGGGCCGACCGGCATACGGCCAAACAGCAACATGCCTATAATTGACCCGATAACCCAGCTCATTATCAGGTAGTGTGGTGGGTGAGAATAGCGAACCCGTGATGTTTAGATGAGTGGCGATGGCCCCACCAATCAGGGCCATAATGCTAGTAGACCGATTCCTACGTTCAGATGCGAAAATGTGACAAAACTATTAATGACAAAGCCGCTTTCATTTGGAAGTAAAGGTTCAGAACTTTGGAACTACCAGGCAACGTGAGAAAGCTTTGGCGGATATCTTTTAAGCGGAGTGTCCCTAACGCAAACGGGACCAGCATGGCCAGAGTGAGAAACAAGAGCCCCACGCCGTGCAGAGATAAAATCTGCAGCCAAAAGGTAAGATTTGTAATGCGAAGCGTTAAGAGAATGGTTTCGGCAGCAGCCAAAAGATTGGAGCGGGCGACCATCCCCAGAATCAGAAAGATAATCAAAGCGATGTTGGCAGTGGTAACCATGGCGCCTCCCGCTCTGTCCATTGGAAATGATTATAGGTGTTCCGCATCCAAATTTATCCGTCCACCGGGCCCGGATTGGACGGTATTCGACACCTAGCGAAGCATCCGTTGCCCCGACGCGCCGATATTGGTGCAGGTGTTGCTGGGTGCTATCCTACGTGATGGTACGGCGGCTGGAACGGTTTTTTGCCTCGGTGATTTGCTTGCGGGACCCAGTCCCAGCAACTCCTGCTTGCGAATGTCTGAAATTCGTTGGGGCACTCGACCTGCTCTGCGATCCATCAGTGTTTTTGATAACGCGTCATATTGTACGCGGGAACACTGCCCGTTACAATGAAGGCGTTAGCAGATAGACAAATCTGATTAGTTCGACGGAGGTGGCGTTTCAGTGATTGAAAACAACTATTATTCCCAGGAAAACCATGGACCTTACGAGATGTACAACATCGGCAACGTTGAGTTGGAAGAAGGCGGAATAATTCCTAATTGTCAGTTGGCTTACGTTACTTTCGGTGAACCTAACGAAGCGAAGGACAATGCCATTCTCATTCCAACCTGGTATTCGGGTACCAATAAAATCATGGAATCATATATAGGCAAGGGAAGGGCGCTTGACCCAGACAAATACTTTATTATTATTATCAATCAAATCGGAAGTGGGCTTTCGAGTTCACCGCACAATTCTCTTCCCCCGGTTTCGATGGCCAATTTCCCCAATGTCCGAATCAGCGATGATGTCCGTGCCCAACATAAACTGGTCACCGAAAAATTCGGTATTACCCAACTGGCGTTAGTTACCGGTGGGTCTATGGGGGCACAGCAAACTTATGAATGGGCTGTCCGCTATCCCGATATGGTCAAGCGCGCTGCGCCGATTGCGGGAACTGCCAAAAATACGCCTCATGATTTCATTTTTACAGAAACCCTCATTGAGGCAATCACCTCTGATCCTGGTTGGAAAGGCGGTAACTATGAGTCAGCAAATGCTGTCGTAGACGGCTTGAAAAGGCATGCCAAGATTTGGGCGGTCATGGGATGGTCAACAGAGTTTTTCAAAAAAGAGACTTGGCGCCGCCTTGATTTCAAATCTTTGGAGGATTTTATCACGGGTTTCATGGAACCTTATTTTACGGCCATGGATCCGAACGACCTTCTTTGTATGGCATGGAAGTGGCAACGTGGTGATGTCAGTCGTATGACCGAAGGCGATCTTGAGAAAGCCCTCGGCAGAATCAAAGCGAAGGTGTTCGTGATGCCCATTGATGAAGATATGTTTTTCCCACCCAGAGATTGCGAATTGGAACAGAAAATGATACCAAACAGCGAACTACGCCTCATCAAGAGCTGTGGACATCTGGGGCTCTTCGGTGTTGAACCTGATTTTATGCCGCAGATTGACAAGCATCTTGGAAGGCTTCTATCAATCCCTGTTTAGTCAAAGTTGTTGATTGAAGAATGCGAGGCATGCCAGAAAATGTTGTGGCGAGCCTTTTGGTATTGCACCAATGGACTGTTATTAACGAAATCGCTGTTGTTGCCATGAAGATTGGGTCAATCGCCTCGAAAACTCTGCCATACCATCTCGCTTTGTATTGCCATTGTTGCGTGAACTCTCCCCAATTCACATTGGCAATGCTTTTGGCCAGCTTGTGATGGCGCATCACGTGTTTCACTTGCAGGCTTTCCAAGACGATGATTGGGTTTTCGTCAACAATCCGGGGAGTCAGTTTGTGCGTGAAATCCTGACGCATATCGGCAATCTTGGCCTGAAGGCATGCCACTTGCGGACGGGCTTTGTTTCGGTAAAAATTGTGAGCTTTCGCGCTGAATTTCTGTAAAATGATTTACTGGGCACGAATCCGGCGGCCGATCGGGCCCATTTTCCGCGGTTTTATCAAACGGCTCAAAAGCCCGGACCCGTCGGCAAAGATGGCGTAAGACCTAATTGCAACGCAGGGAAGATCTGTGTATCAGTGACGTGGACTTCTGTGCCACGACTGGGGCCACAAAGGACGGATATACTTAGCGGGGTCGTACCGGACATCAACCGAGCCCCCCTTTTTTCGATCAGCGTGCTCGTGTAAAGCGGGCAATCACCCGTTTTGCCAATGATGTTCAAGTCGTCCGACTATCATACGTTCAGGATCATGCTCAGTATGATCCTGATATCAACGCGGTGCAAATAGCTTGAACGAGGCCAAACGTCTGGCCCTAACCGTGGGACACGCGGGGATAGCTTGGACAGGTTAATCTTGATCGAGGAGATATGATTGGAACATCGGTTCTTGGAACGCGTAGCGTCCATGACCGACGCGGATAATCAAGCCATTGGCCATCAGCTCATCAATCGCTTTTTTAACTTGGCCGGCATTGACCCCGGGCGGATAGACAGTCTGCTGCCGGGCCAGTCGGACCAAGAGCTTCCGCGCATGGGGAATGCTGTCCAAACCGCGCAATTCGCTTTGAAAGATTGCCGTGAGCTCGTTGGTAGCCCGCTCTACACCGAGCCACGTGGTGGTGGCGTCGATGCGGGTCGTGTCCTGATCCCGTGCGATGTCATACAGGGCTTGGCACACTTTCATCGTATCGTAAGGATGGCCGCCTGTGCGCCGCAAGACTTCCCCTGCGATACCCGGTTCTAGCGTCATTCGGTGGTCGCTGAATTTCCGCTCGATGTAGGATGCCCATGCGTCGGATGGAATATCCGGGAGGTTCAGGACATCGGCGAAACGATACAGGGCTTGCGTCGTTTGGCCGAACAGGGAGCGCATCATGCCGCCCTGACTGCCAATGAAGATGTATGCCGTGTCGGGCTGTCGTTGCCATAGCGCCCGCATGCGCTTGACCAGCGGCGATCCGCCAAGATTCATCACGTCTTGAAATTCGTCCAGCAACACAACAACTGGGCAATGTGACCGGGCTGCCAGGGTTTGTGGCAGCGTCAATGCGTGTTCTACCAGCTCTTCATTCGTCAAGCGATCGAGATGGTACAACCAGCGAAACTCAATAGAGTGCAACACGTGTACAACCAGCTCGGATCCTTGAATCCAACGGCTGATGCTGGCAAGGGACGCCCGAACCACGGATCGGATGCGAGAGTCTTGGCTGGCTAGCACCGCCGTAATCAGATCCTTGGCGAATTCTTCGGGTGTGCTTTGCAAAAACAAATCCACGGACGCTGTAAGCGCCCCGTGTTCCTCGTGGCAGCGGCGCAAAATCTCGGTAGCCACGGCGGTTTTGCCAATCCGTCGTGGGCCCGGAATCATGATACTTTGATGTTCGATGGTGCGCCGCACTACGTCACGCATAAACGCGTCGCGTCCGAT
>JAKADI010000254.1 GCA_021820675.1 Bacillota bacterium
GCCACGTCAGGGACGTTGCGGCCGGTCGTCTGCGGGAACCCGGGTCCGGATTGATAGGAGGGCCGGGGAAAAATGGCGGATGTTCCACCCCCGGACCCTACCGGGAAAATGGCGGCAAAAAACTGAGCTTCTGTGCTGTAACCAAAGTTGGCATAATAGGGCAGCAAATATGACCAGCCCCACCCGTGTTCTGTGCGCATGGGAATAGATCCCCCAGGAATAGGCACGCGGCCATTAATCGGCAAGGTTGTGCCTCCAGCAGCGGTAATGTAAGGAGAGGATGCGGGGAAGTCCACCGAGGGCACAGTTATGGTCGGGTATCCGTCAAAAGCCCCGGAATCGCCAGATGCCGAGAATAGGGATTGTCCTTGGGCTGCTCCTTCCATGAACAGATTGTTAATCGCATAATTATATGTGGGAGTAGCCAAGAGTTCATCTTCTCCCCAACTGCAGGACATGATCTGCGCTTTGTCTTGACTAACCACGGCATTGAACAGATCGTAGAAGCCCGAAGAGGTGTTAGGCGCTTCATAGACCAAGATATTTGAGCGCGGTGCCAAGGACCCTGATCGTTCCACGTCCAATGACGTTTCTACGCGTCCCGACCCGGCTCCGCTGTTTCCGGATGGAAATCCCCCGTCTACTGGAACCACGTTGAGCGTTGCTGATCCCCGGTTGATGTGGTAGTAATTCCAAAAATGTTGCGCGTCGGACTTTTTGAAAGTGGCTAATGTCGCAATGGCAATGGTTTCATGTTGGCCCAAAGCCTTTTGTTTGTATAAGGGCGTGATTTGATAAGCTTGGGCAATTTGAGCGGGGCTATAGCCTTGGGGTTGGGTTGTCGACCCAGTGTTCGGCGTTGCGCTGTGCTGTAAAAGAGAGTGTGTGTTTGCCAGTGCCGGATGAAAGGCATGGTAGGTATTAAGACCAATAAATCCAGAGATCACCGCCGCAATATTGGAAGGGACGCGGGGAGCTTGATTATTAGCTATAAAACTTTGGCGGTGATGTTGATAACGCATCATTTGCACATGCAGGGCGTGTTCAATTTGGCTGTATGTTCCGGAAAAGCGCAGCGTGTTGTGATTGGTAGACGTGGCAGTCAGAGAAATGCCGTAGTGGGAAAAATATGTGGCGACAGCGTGGATTTGACCCATGGTTGGGCCGAAATCCCGGGTAAACTGGGCCGGTGACAAAAAATGGTGGTAGGTGGGTGACGAGGGTGAATACAAGCCCTGAATTAAATTCTTCAGTTGATGAGCATGCCGCCAATTGAGGGTCACCTCAAATACGGTGCGGGCGGATGCCAGGGCTGGTCCTTTCACGGTTGATTGACTGAGGAGATGGTGGGGAACGTTATTATGCAAAACCGTGAGGCCAGAGGGGGCCGACGCCGCGAGCGTCTGGGATGCAAAGAGGAGCGTACTGGCTAGCGTCGTCGACGACACCATTAATATTCGGCGTTTACGCACAATCATCATCCTCCCGGGGAATTTGAGATTACAATTCAGTGAGACGTTGAACCGTTATGAATCAACATGATTCTTTCAACGATATTTACAGGGATTCGTAGTCATAAAGAGATAACCCTTTATTCCTGCATTGTTTTTCCGCGACAAAACATGACGAATTTCTACCTTTCCTCTTAGCAAGTTCTCTTATCAAGCGGTGCGCAGTGGTGCCGGAACTTAGGGATTCTTCTTATCATCCGGCGGTTGAGAATGCTTCGGTTTACGTAAGGGTGATAATGTGCCAAGAGCGATAAAGGTGCCGATTATTAGTAACAGGATTCCTAAGCCGACGGTTTGCCCGCGAAATGGAAATAGTGCTGTCGAAATAGTGCCGAATCCTAATATGCCAAATACGCTTCCTAGAGTAAATCGCAATACAGCTATCCACCGTTTCATTCCGTTACGCGGGAACTTCTGCCAATCTATGCCGGGGAGGGACAACGCAGTCGGCGTAGCCTGCCCAAATTCCCGCTCCTCCTTTCGCAAATCCGATCATTATACCCAAAAAGTAACCATATCCAGCGGCGCACGGAATTCGCAGGCCTGAGCGCTGGGACGCAGTGGGTGCCACGCTTTGCCCTCTTTGGATGGTAAATCCCCCAGGATGGATCGCGCCACGCCCCTTATAGATGCCCATCTTATAGTTGTTGCAAGTTATAACTGTTGCAAGGCGGGGTGATGGGGCGAATTTTTCGCTTCTCCCTTATCTGGTCGCCTACCCAGAATACCACAGAGCACAGAACGGATAGATTCATTATATCCTTCATATTTGGCGCAAAAAAACCCTTGACGGTTATCATAAGTTTTGGCCCAGCCGGGTGTCATGACAGGTGGCCCTTGGATCTATGTTTATCATCCTGGTAAATTGGTACAATATAGTTGAAAGTGCAAAGACTCCAAGCGTCGTCACGTCGAAACCGCACAGGGAGGAAGCGTAGGATCATGATGGCAATGGTTATGGACCGCTACGGCCCTCCAGAAGTTGTGCATGAAGCATCGGTGGAAGTCATGCCGCTAGGATCTCATGATGTTTTGATAAGAAACTATGCCACATCCATTAACCCGGTCGACTGGAAAGTCAGGGAGGGTTATCTCAAGGACCGCCTGCCTCTGAATTTTCCTGCCATATTAGGGTGGGATGCAGCAGGAGTCATTGAAAAGGTGGGTAGTCAAGTTAGTACGCTTCATGTTGGTGGTAAGGTTTTTAGCCGTCCCGCCATAGAACGTCCGGGTACCTATGCGGAATATGTCGTGGTTGACGCCTCGTTGGTCGCTCCCAAACCCGAATCTTTGACGTTTTTGGAGGCAGCCTGCGTGCCGTTGGCCGGACTAACAGCCTGGGAAGCATTGCGTGAACGGGCACACCTTCATGATGGGCAGCGCGTCTTGATCCATGGGGGAGCGGGTGGCGTAGGTGGATACGCGATTCAACTTGCCAAGATTGCAGGGGCTTTTGTGACGACAACGACCCGGGCGGTCAATGACGGATATGTGCGGTCGTTAGGAGCTGACCAAGTGATTCATTATGAATCGCAAGACTTTGAATCCCTGCTCACCGAGTATGATGTAGTGTTGGATACCATAGGCGGAGATGTGCAGCGCAAAAGCTTTTCGGTGTTGAAACCAGACGGCATGTTAGTATCCATTGCCCAAATGCCCGACCCACGTCAGGCCGAGCAATACGGAGTTAAGGCGGTGTGGTTTTTTCTTGAGCCTGACGGAAAGAAATTGCAGGCCCTCGGGCAACTATTTGACGAAGGGCGGATGAAACCTACCGTAGGCCAGACGTTCTTGTTACGCCATATTCCCCAAGCGCATGCGGTTAGTCAAAGCGGGCACACGGTGGGAAAGCTGGGCATTGTGGTTGACCGTGATAAAGCGGAAACGCGTTAGGCGCAATGGTTGCAGATTTGCGCACATGATCTGTTGACGGTTGCGCGGGAGGGAGAGGTGTATGACAATTTCATTAGGGCGTGCTTCGGCGGTGATTCTTTATCGGATAGTTGATGGAAAATACCGAGTATTCATGACTAAGCGCTCCCTCGCGGTGATAAGTTTTCCGGGTTTCTGGGTGTTTCCGGGAGGCAAGGAAAATGTGGAAGACTGCGTCATCGCTGACTCGTGGGCTCAGACTCCTCGTCTGAATTTATTTATTCATCAGCAGGAATTTCAAAACACGATGGCTCCGGATTTTCTGAAGCTCATGGGATTGGTGCCGTCCTTGGAAACGCATGTGCCGTTTGGTCCTCATGACTGGAACTGCCTGATGATCACGGCACTTCGCGAACTATGGGAAGAAACCGGGATTGCGTATAGCCTTCCGGCATTACCCCAAGAGGAGCGATATCAGGTACAGCAGGCGCTTTTAACCGGGGAATCACTGCTACAATTAATGACTCAATATCATTTTGGCTTGAATTGGGCAGATATCAGAGCCATCGGGCGGATTACGACGCCTAATCTTGGGGAACACACGAGACGGTTTGATACGGCTTTTTTTATGGTTCCGCAACAAGACAGCCAAACGATGCATCTATCGCCTGAAGTCGCCGAGACACAATGGATTGACCCGCAGCAGGCACTCGATCACTATGGTGCGGCGTTGCCCATTCCCACTCGGTATATTTTGATGCAGTTGCAACAAAAATTTTTGGGGGAAATTGTCTCATGACGGCAGCGCTCTTACCTGTTGTGCCGGGAGTGTGGAGGACTTCGGTGCCATCCAAAACATTACCGCCTTACAATCACACCCAATGCTACTGGCTTGATATGGGTCAGGGATTCGTGCTGGTTGACACGGGAGACGGGGCAGAGGGTACGAGTCAGCTCCAAGAAGCCTACGCGGCACTGGGTAAACCACTTATGCATGGAGTCATAATAACCCATGGCCATAGCGACCATGCCGGAGGCGCCGGTTGGGCCCACTTCGCCTGGAATGTG
>JAKADI010000255.1 GCA_021820675.1 Bacillota bacterium
CAACTGCGGGTTATTATACGCTTGCGTAATGGCATTTCCGCCGGTTAGCGAGACGAGTTTGGATCCGTAGGGTACATAAAATCGAACCCATGACGTATACGGAACGACGAGCCAATTGTCGAATATTCCTGTATTTGTCCATGTCACCGTCGTTGATTGCAAATAGCGTGACCCAACTTGGCGAATGAGGGATGTCACGTGATAATGCATATAAAAGTTGTCTTTGTGGCCGCCCAGGTTTTCGTCAACGACCTCAAGATAATCGGAATGGACGTGCTGGCGTAGCGTACCCGCCCAATTATGAGCTTGGGCAAACTTTTCCAACTGGGGATTGTTAAAATAAAACAGAATATCCTTGCGATTCAAGGATTGAAAGACACTGTGGATCGTCGACAACATGACCGGTACGGGCGAATGGGCCAATTTATGCAGCACCGAGTGAAACATTATCGCGATGAATTTTTTCCGAGCGGAAATGGGTAACGGCGACCGTTCTGCCATATATTCCATTTCATAATTGGCATTGCTAGCCGTTATTTTGAGGTGGTTATACGCCTTGGGCATGGTAATTCCACCGATATTTTTCAAAATTTCGTCTGCTAGCCAGGTATTGACGAAGATGACTCCATTTAAATGCGGTGCATGAGGAATCGAATTATAGAATTTATAAATTTGCTGGACACTGGTGGGGACATTGGGAGACGTATTGGCATCGCGCAAGTGCCAAATGGGCGAGTACAAATAGGTGTGAATAATTAAAGGGGCATTTGGCCGATAGCGAATTTTGGGCTGTAAATTATAAATATTATGCGAGTGTAGCGGTTCTAAATGACCGTGAGTAAACGTGACGTAACTGTAAGCCGTCATGAATCCGCCTGTAGACCGCAATTCCCCGGTGTTTTCGTATATCAAGAAATAGCGACGGGTCGCGTTAGTCGGGACCATGTTGACGACCATAGGAAGAATGGTTTTAATATCGCTGAGATCTTGGGTGAATATTTGGCTTTGATTTTGAAACCCGTGCCATAGGTGGGAATTAACCAGCCAAGTGGGCATAGACAGATGAGAAATCCATTGATTCCACTGCGTAATACTAGGATAAAAGATATTGATCACACGATCCACCGTGGGAAGTTGTTGCAGCATCGCTGTCACCATTTGTGAGTGGGACAAATGAGGATCGGAATGGGTGGCCGTCTGAAAGCCTAGGCTGCCTAAAATATGATTAATATCAGGTAAGGCCCGTTTCATTGCCGCATTGGCCGTTTGGAAATTTTTACTTGATTGTTCTAGAGCAGTGAGAATCTGACTATGGGGATCTACGGCTTTCAGAGGCCAACAGGCCCATACCATAGCTTGATACCACTTAGCAGAGTCACTGAGATAAGTGAGACCCGTATCGACACTTTGTGCTTGGCGCGATTTTATACCAATAGCAGTATAAACAGCCGCTGCTCCGGCCGTTGTAACAGCCCCAGTAAGCGCTAAAAACGGTAAGCCAGCGATGGCCAAGGCCCCTAAACTTCCTGCTGTCACACCCCAGCGCAATGAGCGGTTCATATATTTTCCGAGACCCGTGTCAATCATCCTTTCCGCATGAATGATCTGTTGGACACCCTCGCTTAGGCGATCAGGAGCGAGATATTTCCGAGTTATTATGCTTCATGAACATGATGGGATCCATGGCTCATTTCGTCAACATTATCTCGTAAAGAAATTAAAAGAATTATAGGATTTCATGCTGGATATTGGCGTTTGTGTAACACGAAAAGGCTTTTGTCCGTCTTAATCTCCTGAGTTTGCCATAACACTGCTGATGAGGAAACCCGAAACGTTCCCAATGTCGTCAAGATAGTTGTGATTCGGTGTGGACCGGGGTTCTGCTCAGAGCAAATCGATCTGTTGCCGAAAGCGACCAAATATGTTAAAGTGCAATCAATTGTTTTACACCTCTTATCGAGAGCGGCGGAGGGACTGGCCCGATGAAGCCCGGCAACCCCTAGAACCATTATTCTGGTTGGTGCTAATTCCTGAAAGACCAAATCTTTCAAGATGAGAGGGAATGGGTATCGCCGCCCCTCCCTCGATGGAGGGCTTTTTGTCATTATGAGGAGGCGTCGACCTTGAGCCAACAGTGGCGAAGAAATACGTTATTAGTTCATGCTGGTACTCCTTCACTTGGCGGGATTGAGCCTACGGCTTTATCGATTTACCCGTCTACGACTTATCGGTCCCACTCGGCGCAAGCTCTGGATCAACTCATGGGCGGCGAGGTCAGCGGCTTTTCATACGCCCGGCATGGGAATCC
The DNA here is from genome assembly GCA_021820675.1 of Bacillota bacterium. Classification (GTDB taxonomy): domain Bacteria; phylum Bacillota; class Sulfobacillia; order Sulfobacillales; family Sulfobacillaceae; genus Sulfobacillus. The sequence continues at coordinate 2,309 of JAKADI010000255.1, forward strand.
TAATGTCGAAGCTTTCGTTGAGGCTATGCGACAACTGGAACTGGCAGAAACAGGAATCGCGACGGCTTCCGGCATGGCAGCCATAGACGCGGCGGTGTATGCCACCCAGGTGGGTCCGGGTGACACGGTGTTAATCAGCAAGGACGTCTACGGTGCGTCTTTAAACCTGGTTGGTACTATTTGGGATGAGATGGGCCTCAAGGTTGTGGTCGATGATTTTACCGATTTAAACCGACTGGAGCAATCCTTGGCCGAGCATCAGCCGAGAACCGTTCTACTGGAAACGTTGTCCAATCCACTATTAAAGATATTGGACGTCCCCTCCATTGTTGACCTCGTTCATCGCGTTGGAGCCCAGCTTATTGTCGATAATACCTTTACTACCCCTCTTGTCACGCGGCCTTTAGAGTGGGGGGCGGATTTGGTGGTGCATAGCGCGACTAAGTATATCGGCGGGCACGGCGATGCTATGGGTGGTGTGGTTTTGGGTCGCGAAGAATATCGTCAGCGCTTACGTCAGTACTTGAAGTTGCGAGGTGCCGTGTTAGGGCCATTTGAAGCGTGGCTGCTACATCGGGGACTGAGAACTTTAGGAGTGCGCTTTGAAAAGCAGTGTTTCAACGCGGCTTACTTAGCACGGATTTTGGACCAGTCACACCAGTTCCAACGCGTGTTTTATCCGCTCTTTCCGAACCACCCGACCTATGCCATCGCTAAACGGCTATTGCCACCGCAATTGGGCGGAGCCGTCGTTACTTTAGATTTGGGCGGTAATAATAAAGACGACATCTTTCGCTTCCTGGATAACCTGCAATTAGTGGCGTCGGCAACAACCGTAGGGGATATTTATACGCTATGCCTTTATCCCATAATTGCGTCCCATCGCAATCAAAGCCCCGAGGAACGAGCGAACATGGGCATTACTGACAGTATGGTGCGGGTTTCTGTAGGGCTTGAGGATCCCGAGGATATCGCCGCCGATTTAATTCAAGCGGCTTCTGCTATCCACTCTCCGGCCAAATCCAGTGTAGAATAGGCGAGAAACTCGCCTATTCTTCTTCCAACTCAATAAAAATTTCGGAACCGTCGGTCTTCACCGGATACGTTTGAATAGGGGCATAAGCCGGGAAATGTTTAGCTTCACCAGTTCGGATATCGAACTGTCCGCCGTGGCGGGGACAGTGAATCACATACCCTTTCAAATCCCCTTCAGATAACGAGGCTTCAGCGTGGGAACATAAATCATCTGTTGCGTAATATCGATCTTTCGCCCGGTATAAGGCGATCTCGCGGTGATGCAGGACCGCCAAAAAGGGGTTTTGATCTTTTAAATCGTCTACCGAAGCCACGCGAACCCATATTGCCACTTAACCAATGGCTCCTTCCATCTCAAATTTGATCAGGCGGTTCATTTCAACCGCGAACTCCATTGGCAATTCTCGGGTAAAGGGTTCGATGAAACCTAAGATAATCAGCCGCGTTGCCTCTTCTTCACTTAAGCCCCGTGCTTGTAGATAAAACAGCTGTTCCTCACTGACTTTGGTAACGGTCGCTTCGTGTTCCATTTCCGCGTGATTTGTCTCGACCTCGCTATAAGGAATGGTATCGTTTATCGACGTACTGTCCATTAACAGCGTGTCACATTTCACATTGGCCTTGGCACCGATAGCGGTTTTGTCGAAATGAACCAGTCCGCGGTACGTCGTCTTGCCCCCATGTTGGCTGATAGATTTCGAGACGATAGTTGAGGTGGTGTTAGGGGCCAGATGAACCATTTTGGCTCCGGTATCTTGATGCTGGTTTCGTCCTGCTACCGCAATCGATAAGACACTGCCTCTGGCGCCTTCTTCCATGAGATACACGGAAGGATATTTCATCGTGGCTTTGGATCCAATGTTGCCGTCTACCCACTCCATGGTGGCATTCTTGTAGGCGACAGCACGCTTGGTGACCAGGTTATAGACATTAGAGGCCCAGTTTTGGACCGTTGTGTAGCGCATACGGGCACCGCTTTTGACGATGATCTCCACCACTGCCGAATGTAACGACTGTGAATTGTAACTAGGCGCCGTACAACCTTCCACGTAGTGGCCAAACGAATCGGCTTCCGCAATAATTAAAGTCCGTTCGAATT
>JAKADI010000256.1 GCA_021820675.1 Bacillota bacterium
AAAAAAGCGGCCGCTTTATCAATTTCACGTCGACGTCCGGTTTAATTGGGAATTTTGGCCAGAGCAACTACGCCGCTGCCAAAATGGGTATTGTCGGTCTCACACGGGTTACGGCGCTTGAAATGGCCAAATATGGAGTGACGGCCAATGCCATTGCCCCTTTTGCCTGGTCTCGACTTATTGGAAGCATACCGGATGAACCCGAGCAGCAAGCCCGCTTGGACAAGCTAAAGCGCATGAATCCCGACCAAATTGCGCCGATTGCCGCTTTCCTGGCCAGCGCCGCGGCCCAGGACGTGAATGGACAGATCATTGCGGTGCGTGGCCATGAAGTCATCCTCTTTTCGTTGCCCCGGCCGATACGCTGGCTGCATCGAGACGGAGGATGGACAGTCGAGGCGCTCGCTGAAATGCTTCCGGATACATGGCGAAAACAGTTTACTCCCATGGAGGTCACGACGGACGTATTTCCCTACGATCCTTTGGTGTGATTTCACGGTGGAGGAATGCTCATGGATCATCGACTGTCAGGACAATATGCCATTGCGGGAGTGGCGGAATCCGATTTAGGTGTCGTGGGTCCCGGCCGTACGGAACTTTCGTTGCAAGTCCAAGCTGCTCTTAGGGCGATAGCCGATGCAGGCTTAACCGTCAAAGATGTTGATGGAATCTTTGTCCAGCCTGGGCCCTTTGAGCGCATGCCCGGACTGCTGCTGGCGGAGTATTTGGGTATCCAGGCGCGGGTGAACGACACCACAATGGTTGGCGGATGTTCTAACTTGCAACATATTGAACATGCGATTGCGGCCATTGAAGCCGGTTTGTGCGAGGTGGCCTTGATCGCCTACGGCAGTACTCAACGTTCGGCCGGTACCCGCCAAATTGGAGGGGTTTCCGAAGACCCCCGAAGTCCCAGAGGACAATTCGAAATCCCCTACGGTCTGTTAAGTCCCATTGGCTCCTATGCTTTGGCGACTACGCGCTATCGCTACCTCTATGGTCTTGAGGACACCGATTTAGGATGGCTTGCTGTTGCCACCCGTGAGTGGGCTAATCTCAATCCGGTTGCGTACCGACATGACGATCCCCTAACAATGTCTGAGTATTTGGCCAGTCCTTGGATAAGCTGGCCATTGCGTCGAGATGACATTTGTTTGGTTACTGACGGCGGTGGCGCCATTGTGCTCACGCGCATTGAACGAGCGCGCGATTGTGCCAAGAAGCCGGTTTTGGTGCTGGGGATTGCAAGCCGCTCTAACGCGCATTATTGGGTCCCGGGACTCGATGATATCCTCACCACGGGGGCCCGTGTGACCGGGCCGGAGGCCATGTCCATGGCTGGCGTGAGCCACCAGGATATTGATCTCCTGGAGATTTACGATGCTTTTACAACCATGCCGCTGCTGGCAGTTGAGAACTTAGGGTTTTGTGAACGTGGGCAAGGTCGGTATTTCTTCCACAATGGGCGCACGGGTCCCCGCGGAGAGATGCCTATGAACACTTCCGGAGGGGGGCTATCATACTGCCATCCGGGTATGTTCGGGGTGTTTTTGGTCGTTGAGGCTGTACGCCAGTTGCGTGGCGAATGTGACTCCCGTCAGGTGAAAGGTGTCCAGGTGGCATTGTGCCATGCGTTTGGTGGCGTGCTGTCTGCAGAGAGTACAGTGCTTTTGGGAAAGGAGTAAACGCCTATGATCCGTCCTCATCCGGAGCCAACCCCCTTGACGGAGCCCTTTTGGCAGGAGGCGCGCGCCAGGCGCTTGGCAATACAGCACTGTTCGTCTTGTCGCCAGTACCAATTCTATCCACGTATTCACTGCATCCATTGCGGCGCACAGAGTCTAGAATGGGAAGTCGTTTCCGGCCGGGGAACAATCTATAGCTATACAGTATCGATGCGGGCCCCCACTCCGGCATTTTCAGTGCCATATATCGTGGCGATTGTTGAACTCGATGAAGGGCCCCGAATGCTCAGTAATGTTGTCGATTGCGAGCCGGCAGAGATTACGGTGGGATCCCTGGTGCAGGTCGATTTCTTGGCGTTGGATAGTGAAATCTCCCTCCCGGTGTTTCGGTTGGCCTAAAGGAAGGGGTCCGGCATTTTTCAGGCGCCGGAGCCCGGGCGCCATCGAAGATTGCCAAAATCACCGATGCCGCCGAGCTCTGTCGTGGAGGTCCGGCCTCTGTCAGTCAGTTGAGAGCCGGTTCAAAAGGGCGGCAAATAATTGGGGATCTGCTGACATTCTCGTCCATATGCTAAGAGTCGTTTGATTGAAGAATTGAGTTACAGGTGCTTGCCGATAGGGATCATGGATTTCCTCCCGGTCGTCTTGCACAGGCCATGACGGCTGCGACGTGGGCTGGCATAGGGCGTTTGGCATATTGGGGAGATGGACTTGAAGCCTTTAGCCCGTTCAAATGGCAAGAACTTGAATGAGATCTGTGCGTTTGAGCGGTCGTGGTATTCGCAACAATGGACCCCGCAGTCTCTTGTTAGATAAGTTCATTCGAGGAGGCCAGTAAATGGAGATATATGAAACGCTGGAAGAACAGGCTTTTCGAAAGGAGTTCCGCCAATGGTTGGTCCAATATCTGCCTGAGGTTTCAGCCGATCTCCACTCACTCCAGGATGCAAAAATGGACCCCGAATCGGCGCGTCGGCGCGAGTTTGACCGGCTCTTGTACCGTCATGGCTGGGCTGGGCTTACGTGGCCCCGGGAGTATGGCGGAAGAGGCGGACGGTTGTACCAACTACTGATCTTTGCGGAAGAGACGGCGCGTGCACAAGCTCCCGAGGTGTTCAATCGCTTAGCCTTAGGCATTGTGGGACCAGTGTTGATGCGCTACGGCACTGAGGCTCAGAAGTCGCACTATCTGCCGAAAATGCTGGCCAGTGAAGACATTTGGTGTCAAGGATTTTCTGAGCCCAACGCAGGATCGGATTTGGCAGCCTTAAGCACGCGCGCCATTCGAAAGGGGAGTGAATTTGTTGTCAACGGTCAAAAAATTTGGACCACCCTTGGTCAATACGCTGATTATTGTTTTCTCTTAGCACGCACCAGCCCGGACAAGCCCAAACACCGCGGCATTACGGCATTTATCATGAATATGCGCCAAGACGGCATTACGGTGCGTCCTATTCGGCAAATTAATGGGTCCCAGGAATTCAACGAAGTGTTTATCAACGATGCGGTGATTTCGGCCGATCAAGTGATTGGCGATGTCGATGGCGGTTGGGATGTGGCGATGACCGCCTTAAGTTTTGAGCGCAGTACCAATTTTATCAATCGCCAGGTGCGACTGACCGAGGATCTCACCCGGTTGTTAAGTTACGCCCGAGCCCATCGTGAGCATCTTGCCGGTGACTTAACGGAACAGATCGTGGACATCGCTATTTCTGTGCATTCCCTGCGGTTAACGGTGCTTCGCCATATCGCCGAGCTGGAAAACGGCGATCGGATCCCGGGACCCGAAAACAATGCCAGCAAAGTTTTTTGGAGCGAGACGCATCAGCAGTTGGCAAGTTTAGCGTTGGCGATGGCAGGGGAACAGCCCCACGACGCGGAGTATTCACAATGGGCCTTCTCCTATCTTTCGTCGCTGGGGGAAAGCATTTACGCGGGAACTAACGAAATTCAGCGGAACATCATTGCCGAGCGTGGATTAGGGTTACCCCGATGAGGAGGAGATTGGATGAACTTTTCGCTAACCCCTGAGGAACAAGAAATCTTACAATTAGCTGAGCGCTTCTTTAATACGAAGTGTCCGATTTCCAACCGGTCTGTGACGTCACCATTTTCACGGGGGTTGTATCGGGAAATGGGACAATTGGGGCTATTTGGCGCCGCGGTGAAAGAGGATTTAGGCGGAATGGGAGGAACCTCATTTCAAAGCGTGTTGGTTGCCGAAGCGGCTGGCCGCGAACTGGTGCCGGGGCCGTGGCTAGAACATCTGTGGGCTATTCGCCTGCTGGCGGATGTGCCGGATCAAGATCCCCGCGTTGTGGCACCTCTTCTCACGGGAGATGCGCTGGCTTCTTTGTGGCTTCCGACTTCGGTTGATGAGGCCGTGAAAACCCACTCGGACCACACGGTAAGCGGAGAAATTCGCGCGTTGGCTTATGCAGGTGGAACCGAACTTTGGCTCACGGCGTTGCCGGAATCAAAGTCTGTCAAGATTGTCGCGCTTAGAGCGGATTCGCCCGGCATCTCGCATCTGCCTATCGCGTCCTGGGATCCCCTATGGGAAGGTGCGAGGGTGCAACTGGACCACGTACCTGTGGCCCTGGACTTGGGCGTTTCGCATGAGCAGTATCAAGCGACTGTGCACTACGGATCGACGCTGGTTACCATGGCCATGTACGGCGGAGCACGACGGGTTCTCGAGGATACCGTCGAATATTTAAAAATGCGGCATCAGTTCGGCCAGCCCATTGGAG
>JAKADI010000257.1 GCA_021820675.1 Bacillota bacterium
AAATCGACAATGCATTAAAACCCTCAATAGTGCAATAGATTTTGCTCAAGAGCCCACCACAATGCGGGTGTCCAGTAGCTTGATACCTGCATTGTCGTGAATCGGTCCGGCTATTTCCCAAGTTGCCCACCGTATTGCCGCGCGTGACTCCGTAACGTAACATGGTGTCTTGGAGTCTTGTAGGTATTTATAGCCCCAACTCCTCTAACCCCGGTATGTCACCGGGACGCGGCCCCCGTTCCCAATGAAAGAGTCGATTCTCCAGAGCGATAGGCATATCATTAATGGATGCCAGACGGCGTACCATCAATCCGGCTTCATTGAACTCCCAATTTTCATTGCCATACGAGCGAAACCACTGACCCGAATCATCATGCCACTCGTACGCAAAGCGTACAGCGATTCGGTTGTTGTGGAACGCCCATAAACTTTTCATCAAGCGATAGTCCAGTTCCCTATTCCACTTTCTTCTCAGAAACTCCACAATTTCCAATCTTCCGGATATGAATTCAGACCGATTCCGCCACCGACTGTCAATGCTATAAGATGATGCAACGCGTTCAGGGTCGCAGGTATTCCATGCGTCCTCCGCCATGCGGACTTTCTGCCAGGCTGTGGTTTCGTCAAACGGAGGGACTGGTAGGCGGCGAGATTCTTGCTGCACGAACATCACCTCCTCTCAAAACGATTCTCGATAGCGCAGGATGAATTAATCTTACTTTGTCGTCCTGCCATAAACTAACCTCTTATTTGTTATAATTATGGTTAATATGCTAAGCAGTTTTATCTAACCTGTCAATACTGTACAATCAGGTTATTATTGTCGGAAGGAAGAAATATGACCGAACGCAAGGAGTTTCCTCTGATTTCAGGACATCCATCCGTGGATCTCGTAAATACAGAAGTTGTACGACGTGGAGTGCGTCATGATTTGCTTCTTACCGAATCGGATTTAAATCACTGGCTTGTTTCCATGAAAGGAATTGGAAGCCTTGCGGCTATACGAACTGCAGGACATTCTTCGGAAGCATTGCACCTCGTGAGAAAATTGCGTTCTTTTTTACGAGATGGATGTGAAAAATTGGCGGACAGAAAAGCACTGGAGGACAAATGGAAAGGACATTTAGAGGACTTAATACAAAGAGCGCCTTTCTCGTACAAGATTTTATCCGAAGGTCTCGTACCCGTTCCGGTAGGTGATCCACCTGATGCTATTTTATCCCTCGTTGCATTTGACGCTCTCAAATTACTGGCTTCCGGAGAATTAATGACCATTCACCGTTGCGCGAATCCGGACTGTGTACTATTGTTTATGGACTCAAGTGGTCGTCGTAAATGGTGCTCAATGAAAATTTGTGGAAACCGAGCCAAAGTGGCTCGTCATGAAGAAAAACGTCCAAAACGGCTCTAGGGGTGCGACCTACGTCCGCCGTTGCGAAAGCTCGTTGCGGATCATGCATTCAGCCCTTCAGCGCACACCGGGATGCCCGACGGAAAGACATCATCGATGTTTTTCCGCCAGAACGCCGCAAACCCTTTCCCCGTGGGGATTTCGAGAAAAACCCTCATGGGTAGTCAATAGTCGGCGCGGATGTCCTGGTGCATTAGCGTCCACGGTATTTAGGGGCATCGATCGGTGCGTGTCGAACCGCGGTGAATAGGTCATCGTGGGCGATGGTCAGTAGAGCCTCTCTTGAGGAACCCGTTACGCCCCCCCGAGCAGCAGAGGGACACCGCAAGGTTTGGGGCGTCAACCTAATCTTTTGGTGTTGCGTTAGGCGCGAGTTTTAGCTTCGCCACGGAGGACCGCTGACAAACCCAGTCACTCGCCGCGTCTTTGACCCGGAGAAACCGCAGCCCGTCATCCGATTTGCGTGGTGACCTCCGTCCTTTTCTCATGCTTGTCTCAAGGAAGGACGTTTGAAGTACCAACGGCCGTAATAGCGCACCAACTCCCTCTATCTATATAAGACTAACTCATCAGTCTCCCCTGGTGCCCGCGTTGGGCCTACCTGAAATTCGGCATCCCACTGACACCGGCCTGGTAGTGATGACAAACCATCCCTTGACGGCGATCGTTAGTCAGTATATAATGACGGTCAATGGTTACTGACGCATATAAACAACTGAACGCCTTGGGCGATCCCACCCGACGTGCGATTCTGCAGCGGCTGGCGAAGGGCCCGTTACCGGTTCACGAGATCGCGCGGGGTCTTTCAGTGGGTCGTCCGGCAGTGTCCATGCATCTCCGGATACTCAAGGACGCCGGATTGGTTCAGGACACACCTGAGGGCAATAAACGCCTATATCGACTCCATCCGGCGGGCTTGGAAGCGCTCCGAAACTATGTCGACTGGTACTGGATGCGCGCCCTGGAGAGCTATGTAAGTGCCACCGAGGAGGAAATTGAGATGAGCGACCCATCGACGCATGATGACATACGCGTTGTGAAGGCCGTAACCGTCGATCTGCCTATTCACCGCGCCTTTTCACTGTTCACCGACATGGGCCGATGGTGGCCGATCCAAACACACCATCTGGCGGAATCGCCGGGTGTTATCGCGGTATTGGAGCCCGGCGTGGGCGGACGGTGGTTTGAGCGGATGGCCGATGGCAGCGAGTGTGAATGGGGCCGGGTTAAGGTGTGGGATCCGCCGCATCACATCCTTCTGACCTGGCAGGTGAGCGCGGGCTGGCGTTATGTCGCCGATCCGAACAAGGTCTCCGAAGTCGAGGTGCAGTTTATCGAAGAAAATCCGGGCCGTACGCGGGTCGAGTTCGCCCACCAGCATTTGGAGCGATATGGGAATCAGACAGAACGGATGCGGACCGTGTTGGAGAGGCCAACGGGGGCAGGCGACGTGCTGCGGGCGTATGCCACGGCTGCACATGACGTCAGCCACTCCCGACTCTATCCTGACGGTGAGTGAGGGGGATTTTCGGCAGATCGTTTGGATGCCGACACCTAAACGCTTAGCCACTTTTCTCATCGAGAGAAATTGTTCCTGTTCCATAAGCGTATTAAAGAATCTTTGTTGATGATAGTAGATATTATTTTAACCTCGCCGTGATGGTTCAAAACCCGGTGATTAACCTCAATACGCACGATGTCATGCGACTGATCCGATTTCTACGAAGGCTTTGGGGGTTGTTCGGGGAAGACCTTCCGGACGCCCATCCATTTCCCGCAATGTGCGCAGGAGTGGTCAATAGCTGGCTCCCCGGATGGCCCGGCGCCTTTGGCTGTCTACGGCATTTAGGGATTCATTGCACTAACACCCCCTTTAGCGCACTATTCCCACCAACGAGAAGCGTCCGGGTATCGGCCGGTCAACTGGCCACCATTATGCGGCTTACTCCCGGACTTTCGGGTCTAGACTACAGAGGTTTCCATGGCTTGCCGCAGGCCGATATACCACTAGCGCCGTCCCGACGCCATATCACGGAGTGCCAACACAGTGTTCCAATTGCGCGCCGTGGCTCCTGTTCCGGCCAATCGACGGGTTACCCATGCCCCAAGCTTCGAACGTCCCATGCCGCCAGGCAAATACAGATAAATATGGGTGCCGCTGACCCCGTATTGTTCGGGGCCCATCGCCTCCTGCAGCATTCTCCCGAGGTTCTCCGCATCAGATGCCTGCCGAAGAAACATCACGTGTTTTGTGGTGGGGTTCACCGCCTGATCAAATGGCCAACCCTCAACCACGCCTACCAACTGGTCCGCCGTGCGGACCACCACCCCTACGTCACGGCTCAATGTCTCTCCCAGGGCCTTGCCTGCCGCACCGGCCACTTGGGTTGCCGTGAGTGACGCGGTCAACACAGCATTGCCGCTTTGCAGGTAGGTACGCACGTCGGAAAACCCCAGTCCTGTCAATATGTCGCGTAAAACGGCCATGGGTAGCAGCGAATGTCCACCGACGTTGATCCCTTGGAGCAGAAGGGCGTAGGTTGTCCCTTCGTCATCCCGAGATATCGATTCGCTTCTCATCCGATCCCTCCAATTCGGGTCGAGGGCAGACGCAGTGAAAAACAACACCCAAGAAGATGAACAATTAATGGACGTGCCCCCTGGTGCCAGTCTTATCGGATACGCCGTAAAACTTCGCCGTTCAGGGCGGAGATATCAGGCGCTGACCCCGTCGGGGTCAATCTGGGGTTTCTTGTTGCTCGATGTATTGCTTGATGATCGACAGTGGGGCTCCTCCAGCCGACCCGGCAAAATAACTGGGGGACCAGAGGCTATCGCCCCATAGCGCTCGCTCGATGGTGGGGTAGTGTTTCTTGCGGATCAGGCGGGATGAGACACCCTTGAGGCTATTCACGAGGCGAGAAATCATGACTTTCGGCGGGTATGTGATGAGCAAATGCCCAGGATCCCGCTCGCCGTCGCATTCCTCCAAGGTACATATTCGGTAAACCC
>JAKADI010000258.1 GCA_021820675.1 Bacillota bacterium
TAGGGTGTACCTCAGTCGCACGGTTTTTTGGGATGCTTGGTATACATGTATGACAATCGCCAAAAACGTCTGTGGTTTTGCTTACGATTTCTGAGATTCCCGAATCGTGCTGTCCCTACTCCCTGAGCTATCCGGGGATGTATGAAAAAGTTTACAGGGAATGCATGGTAACTTCCCAACAAGGAAAGGGTGTTGCGACTAAGAGCACCGAGGCCTCCCCCAACCCCGACAATCATCCAGTTTCTTCCATTCATTTCCTATGACCTTCCAAAAAGTAGTCCCACTTCGACTCCCGTGAGTCCGAGTCCAATATTCAAAAGGACATTAAGAACCGCTAACGCAAGGAGCCGTTCTTCGATAAGTCTCCACGTTTCATAACTAAACGTGGAAAAGGTGGTAAAAGCCGCTGTAAACCCGACATCCAGGAAATCGTACAAGCCGACTGACGCGACCCGGGCAGCGATAATGCCAATTATTACGCAGCCCGCCGTATTGATGAATAAGGTGCCAAAGGGGAATCCTCCGCTCGTACGTTGTCCAACCCATTGCCCTATTTGAAATCGCGCGACGGATCCTAAAAATCCTCCAATAAAAATCATAATGTTGTTCAGCGAAGTTTCTCCTCTCCTATCATGTTTATACCACAATTGCCACGAGTGTTTTAAATACTGTTTCTTGCACTATAGTAAATGTATCTGTATAATAAGCCCCATTGAACTTACTCGTATTCTTCCGATTTTTTCGTCGCTTTTTTGACTTGGGCAGTTCGGTTGATATTTTGAGGTTAATTCGCACATTAAATAAGGGGAAAGGACATTCAAAGGAGGCCACTCATGACCCGTAATGACACCAAAGAGGCGATGGTGCTTGCCGCCCGATACCTCGCTGCGCACGGATTATTGTTTCGAGGTAATCATGCGAACCTGTCAGCCAGAACACATGGCAATGAAATCGTTTTGACCAAAGGAGGCGATATTTCCAATCTTTCGGTTGATGATTTTGCCATCTTAGACCTGAACGGCCAAGTTTTGGAAGGAACAATGGAACCACGAATGCAAGAAATTGCCGAGATGCATATGGGTATTTATCAAGTTCGCCCAGCGGTTGGCGCTGTAATTCACACTCATGCCTCGCATCTGACCGCATTTTCAGTCGCTCAAAAGCCGATTCCCCTGATTTATGAGCCGCTCTTACGCTTTGGTATCGCTGAACCCGTTCCGGTTGTTCCATGGGCTCCCCGTGGTTCCATGGCATCTGTTGATGCGATTAAGGAAATCGCCCAAAATCATTTAAGTTTGCCGGCCGTGTTGTTGGCCAACCACGGCGTCTTGGTTTTTGGCGATAATCCTATGATCACCGCCAGCCTGTTAGGAACATTAGAAGAAGCGGCCGAACTTTATATTCTCGCGCAATCCTTGGGCGGCGCCAAAATACTACCTGAGAAGGCTGTAGAGCAAGTTCGAGAGCGCATGCAGACATTTGGCAGTCAGCATTGATGACAAATCCGTATTCAAATCCATACCCTGCTACGTCTTCTTCATCCACAACGGAAGAAAACAGGTAAGCGCCACGCCCGCGACCTCGGTGCCCGCAAATATTCCTCGACAGCTGGAGAGAATATCGTGGGCAACCGGGGTTTAGCGAATACGGAGGTCCATCGGTCAATTCCGTAAATGAATGTGGCAATAACGGTACACCATTTCTTGAGCAAGGCCTGCTGTTGAGCCAGGAGGACAACGATTCCAGCCCTTACTCCCGCGAACTTTCGCCAAGCCGTTATCACCACCACATGGTCTTCTGTCTAAATTCTTCCGTAGATTTTGCTGTGGACACTGACCCCAACGGGAAATCTATATTCATCCAGTCCACACATTCCACCGCTGTGCAACGCTGACCGTATCCCGCAGGGCGAGTACATCGCCTATGGAATTCGTTTCCACACCACCTGCCTCACGCAAGCTCCTTGGGGAATCCATGAAGACCCCGGCGCGGGAAGTCGTAAATGCCCCGCCGCTCTTCTCACCCGTGGTTGTCACACCTTGCTCGAGAAGGATCTCGTGCAAAACACCTGTTAGAATCCCCTCTTTAGTAGAATTCCCTCTTAACTTTAGAGCATGGAGAATAGAAGCATCACTCAGACTCCGAACGTCTAGACCGCCTCTTCCGTTGGTAACGATCTATCCACCGAGTCAATACAGCACGTGAAGACTTGGTCTTTGCGTTTGGCAAGGGCAAAGGGCCTGAAGGCAAGAAAGGCAAGCCGTATCGGTCGGCGGCAAACTGGGCCTGTTCTCCGACAACCAGCAATTCGCAATGAGGATTTAAATCCTTAATCAAAGCCAAGCCGTGATGGAGAAAGTCATTGTGTTCACCTTCACCGATATAAATTAAGCCACTGGGCAATGACGCAATGATGAAGCTGGTAAGGGGATCACGCACATTTGTTCCGAGATCCCAAACCATCCATTGGCTGCTATGGGCTAGTGTCCGTTTAACATCGTTCGTATCGGGCGCGTATAACACAGGCATCCACGGCATAGGCGCCGGGACGAGTTGGCCCCACGGGGCCGCGTGAACCTCAAGCCGGGCATACGGATAATTTTCATCGCGAAGACTGGGGAGCTTCCCTAGGCGTGTCACAAGGGCTTGTTCCCAGTCAAAATCCACGACCACTCCCTCTTCGTATTGGTCGTTCATACGCGCAATTAACGATTTCCACGTCTCTAGTCTGTGGATCGTTCCCGATGTGGACCATAAAAACCACCGGGAAGGCAGGCGGACGCGGGTTCGCCCGGAGACGGGCTTGAGCCAACTTTTTAAGTCTTCGGGGCTGAGTTCCTTGTGCCACAACTGTACATTATCCCCTAATAACGACCGCCAAGACCTTTCCTCGGTTATCCATAGCACCCATTGCGTCACCGTTTCCTGTCGGGTGAGTTTTTTAATTTCCTCTTCGGGCACATATCGCACAATGCGTTCGCCCAACAACACCCGATGCGCCCGGTGGGCGATACGCTTCACTTCTTCCCATGAGTGGACAATTTGAACGGCTTCATATTCCGCATCTGTCGCAATCTCTTCCTGAACAAAACGTTCAATCCCCGCGTGTTCAACCGCCACGACAATCATGGCCGGATTCCTACCACAGATACTGTACCGTGGATTCGTTGTTTTTCGAATGTGACAGCTTCAGTCCAAGACATCTCAACAATCAAAGGACTGCCCCCCGATCCTACCAGTCCCCCGCTATGCGCGGCACTGACCACCGTAACCGGACTGGATGACCAAAGGCGACCAGATGCACTGACCACTAAAATATGTACGGCTTCTCCTACGTGAAACATGGCGTTCGACGTCGGTATATCCACTAAAATCCCTGGGGGTTGCTCTCGGTGCTGGGTCAACATTCCCGAGGACACAACATCGCCGCGGCTTAAGGACACCTTTAAGTATCCAGGTTCCATTGTCTTGCCCTGGTGGGATGGGGCGGGAACCCAATGAATGTCCGATGCCTTTAAGTAGGATCCTTGCGCCATGGCTTTATCTACGACTGGAACTAAGGGAATTGGGCGTAAAACTGGCAAAATACTAAGAACTGCATACACAATTCCTGCCACGAGCATGCCCCATAACGCGGAAGATTCTATTTTTAATGATTTCACTTTAAAGTGTCCTTTCTCGTCTTATCACTTTGACACGGTTCTACTGATCCCCACTGGGCTGTTGGCGGAGCAGGCGATCTTCAACGGGGGCAGCCACAATGCGTAAAGGCACGTGTTCTTCGCCGACCATGAGCAGCCCTTCCCCGACCCCAGCTTGCGAAATCCGCTCCACTTCCCCCTCATGAAGACGCAAATATTCTGCTAATTGATTCATGCTTTCGGGATGCTGTTTCAACAACATGACAATGGGTGCGTTTCGAAGACAGACTTCGGCCGCACGTGAACGGACAAAGTCATTGATGTCCTGCGTAATCAGTGACAAAGCCGTGCCCCACTTTCTGGCACGCCGGAACAAGGACTCCAAATACCTCGCAGATTCATCGTCGGTTAAAAGATGCCAAGCTTCGTCAAATATAATCAACCGTCTATGACCGCGGGATGTCCCTCGCGTCAGCCACTCACTAATCGCTAAATAAGCTGCACTTTTCATGGCAGCCGTCAGATGGCTTAAGTCAAAAACTTGAAAATGTGGATTGCTCGTACCCTGAGCCCCCGGACCCATTAGCGTCCGCCATCTAACAATCACCATTTCTAGCTGTGCCGCGAGTTCCTTATCGCGCAGTTGAACCTCCTGTAGAATATCGCCCACATCCAGCACCCTCGGTTCAATATTCCAGTGGTGGGACACTTGTTGCTTCCAGTGCGACCACAAAATCGGTGGTAATGTCATTTTTAGACGATGATCTAGAGCTGGAATT
>JAKADI010000259.1 GCA_021820675.1 Bacillota bacterium
CTTTGCCTACGCCGATGCTCTCACGTCGTGTGATCGGTACATTTTTTTCCGACTGATGGCAAAACATTTTGCGGCTGAAGAGGATTTGGTTGCAACTACAATGCCCAAGCCATTTGCCAACAAAACGGGGACAGGAGCGCATTTTAATATTTCTTTATACGATAAGGAAACGGGGCACAATGTTTTTGCTTGTTCGCCGGAGACAGATCCACGCGGCTTAGGTTTGACTTCCCTGGGCTATAAATTTGTTGCAGGGATCCTAAAACATGGGAGAGCGCTATGTGTAGCGTTTGGTCCCACGGTTAATAGTTATAAGCGGCTTATTCGTCAGGGCGAAATGAATCTCTTTTCATGGGCGCCGGTTTTTAATTCGTATGGGTCAAATAATCGCACCAATTCAATACGTATTCCCTCTGGCGGTGGCCGCTGTGAGTTGCGGAATGTGGATGGGTCAGTAAATCCCTATTTGGCCGCGACGTTGGCGTTAGCTGCTGGCTTAGAGGGTATTCGCGAAGATTGGGATCCCGGGTCTCCCAATGACGACAATCTTTATGAGATGACTGAAATGGAGCGTCTGACACGACATATAGAGTTTTTACCACGCAATCTATTGGAGGCATTGGAAGCGTTTGCGGCGGATCCCCTGATTGAAAAAACGCTTGGCACGTCTCTGCGCGATGAATTTCTAACCTATAAACGGCACGAATGGGAAGATTATCATCGTTCTATAAGCAAGTGGGAGATAGACCGATATAGCGACATGTTTTGACTTCTTAAGCCATGTGAAACGCTTAATAGGAAGTCGATTACTTAAAGCGATAACTCCCATGGACATTCAAGGTGTCTATACCCGACTGTTGGCGGAGGGGAAGTCTCCGGCAACAGTGAGGCATATTCGTGTGATTTTACATGGAGCTCTGGAAGATTCTGTTACGTGGGATTTTCTGGCTAAAGATCCTATGCGTCGGACCAAGCCACCAAAAGCGGTGAAAAACGAGTTCCAACTGCCATCGCCCGAACAAGCCCGGGCGCTGTTGCAAACCGCCGAGTCTTAGGCCCTGTGGATGTTTCTCGCGCTGACAGGATGTCGGAGAGGGGAAGCATTAGCCCTCAAATGGGATGACATTGACTGGGATCAACATGTCGTGGTAATCCAACGGACCCTGTCAGGGCATGGTGCGAAACGGACGGCTAATCCGCCTAAAACCAGTACGCCCCGTCATGGTTCGTAATCGTATTTTTTCTCGTTCATATTCCGCAATCGTTCCGCGCATCGAATACTCTCTCTATCTCGCTTAACATCGGCTCGGAGAAAGCAAGGGTATACTGCGCTTGTTGCCAAGCTTTTACAATGCGCCCAGGAACTCCGTTTGGCAAGAGGAGTCCAGAGATGAAGACGTTCGTATCAAGGACCACTCTCATTTCTTGCGAGATGCCTCAATCGCTTCTCGGATTTCGGCCTCCGCTAATTCCGAATCGACATCCGCATAAGCATGGGCGAGTTCGTCTGTCATCCGATGGAACTCATCTTCCATCAAACGTATTTTTTCATACAGATCGATGTCAATGAGGGCCCCCATCGGTTTCCCCGCCTTGGTAATCAGTACCGTGTTGTGCCGATAGTGAACGTCATTCAACAAATCTCCGAACCGTTTACGCATATCCATAGCGGATACCTTCTGAAGCATCATGACCACCTCAATTAATATGACTATATCACTTGTAACACACTAATCATTTGCTTATGCCAGCCACTTTTCCATAAGGGTGCACCTAAAAATTGTGATTATGCGGCAATCCGCCGGGATCGCGGGACCATTTGGGCCCTAGAACTGATACTTGAATCACGTAACCGACGAAAGGATGATGAACCAGTCGATTCGAAATGGCCGCTAGCATGGTTTGAGAATTTTCGTGCTGGAGATGAGAATTGGGATTTAAGGACCTTGCGGGAACAAGCCATTTATACTGATTGGGTTAGACGCCCGTCGATCGCGGAATGGCAGTCTTCGCCAGCATTCGTCTATAATCTCACTGGGCTGGCATTGTGTAGCACATACGTTGGGTTATCCAAGCACACAGATTCCCTACCTTTTTTGGGAATCTGCCCGCTCGGCGATCTTAAGTAAGTGACCGGCCCATTCAGTGATCTGGGGCGCAAACCGGAGAAAATTCGAGTGAATGCGCCTGCATTATTATGCGAACGAGAGCATTCCAATCTCGTTTCTACTAGGTATACCCTACCATTCTCTCTTTCAAGATAGCCCTCATCCAGCGCCACGTAGACGAACCGCCGGGGATTGTCTCAGACATTTTTCAGCCCTACTACACCTTGTGAACTTCTGCCCCTAGTTCACGGCTCATGGGGGGAATACAGGGAGGCGACATCGATGACAGCTTGTGAGTTTGCCGGGCGACTGCACGGTCGTCCGTCCGGACGCGCATGGGAGGCACCCTGTCCGGCCCATAATGATCACAAGCTATCGGTCAGAATACGGAGTGAAGACGACGGCCGTGTACTTCTCCGTTGCCATGCGGGCTGTTGACCCGAAGACGTGGCAAAGGCCGCAGGAATTCGTATCGTATGAGCGACTTGTTTGTGGATGAAGAGGCACGGGACAACAAGGCCAAGACGCTCAAGTCCATGTGCGACTATACGAGCTGAGACGGGAACATATTGTTCAAGGTCGTGCGATACGAGCCAAAAACCTTCCGCCAACGCCGGTGGGGCCAATGCCCCTTGGGAACCCCAGTACACGGCTGCACTCGGGAGTGAAGACGTCTGCGTGATTCTAGATAATGACACGCCCGGCCGCCACCATGCCGAAACGGTGGCGCAGAGCACAGAGCTTATGTGGCATGGTGAAGACGGTGAAAATCGTGGAACTACCGGACCTCGATGAGAAGGGAGATGTCAGCGATTGGCTCGCCCGTGGTCACACGCTAGACGACCTGTGGGCTTTGGTGGATGCTGTACCCGCAATAACACCTGCAAGAATCCGCGAGAGTCGAGCAGTGGTGGTACCTCTGTCGACTATCCGTCGGAGGCCGATTCGGTGGCTCTGGTCAGGGTGGTTGGCGCGTGGCACACTTACTATGGTAGCGGGCGGGCCGCGGATTGGGAAGAGCAGGTTATTGGCGGCCATTGCCACAGCGGTGACGATTGGAGCACTTTTAGCCACGGCCGGGTAATTTCATAATTTGGCAATCCTCCATTCGGACACCACGGGGAAATGGTGGTTGGTACAGCTGTTATTGGGGCCACAAGAAAGTCGCATTGCAATTACGGATTGTGGCCGCCATCCAGAACATTGAGGAACTATTCCGGGTCGGCGCACGGAAGGCGACCACGGCAAATTAATTGGACAGCGGCCTCGATCTGTCCCGGTCCCCGGTTGGGGATGGCGGAATCCCGGATAAGGACTCTTAAGCCGGCCAAAGCGACCGAATCCCGCCGGAATTCTGATCAAAATCCGGTTGAGGAAAGAGAGAGACCACTTGCGTCGTCGTTACGCACCAGTTCTCTAGGCGTTTGTGTCTAATGGATATGTTTTGTCAGAGAAATTTTCCGCTCGCAACGTAGTAAGAAGTGAGAGTACTCAGAGTGGAGGCACGCCGGTGCGGATCACCCCCGAGAACGTGATGCTCAAACTACACAATCGTTCGCCTCAGGCGTTGGCGTTTCTCATTCATGAGTACACCGATGTTGTCACGGCATTAGTGTCTCGTATCCTCACGGGTCTTGGTACCCCAGAGGACATTGAGGAATGCGTCAGCGATGTGTTTCTTGAGGCCTGGAATCGGGCCAATGAATATGACAGCGCGCGAGGCACAGTGCGTACATGGCTACTCATACTGACCAAATACCAGGCGTTAAGCCGTCGACGTCAGCTGAGTCGTCGCATGGAGGTGCCTCCGGACGCGGATCCCTTACCGGATCCGGTGCTGGAGCAGGTTCTGTCCCGGGAACGCCAGGAGACCCTGGTGGCATCCATTGAACGACTCGAACCTGGGGTCCGGGCGGTGATGGTGTGCCGGTATCTGTTGGACATGAGGATCCCTGACATCGCCAATCGGTTGCATCTAACGCGGAGCCAAGTCGACAACCGGCTGTCGCGGGGTCGACAACGCCTGCGGGAGCAGTGGGACTCGATGAGCACGGAGGAGGGAGATGACTCCATTGGACACATTCGGTCGCGATGACCCAGTCGTAAAGAGCTTGGCTACGTTGGACGAGGACCTCAAGGCGCGTCTATTGGAAGCGACGTTGGGCGACATTGCGCTGAATCGCCACGAGCGGCTCGACCCACGTCGGGTGAGCGCGCGTGTGTTTGCTCGGTTGGGGCTGCCAACCACCGTGGGCCGTCGTTGCCTGTACTATAGCCAGAGTTGGCGGTGGGCTGTGGGAGCTCTCGGTG
>JAKADI010000260.1 GCA_021820675.1 Bacillota bacterium
AATTTGTTGGGAAGTTCAGAATGAGTTGTATAACCAAAGGAGCGCCGCCCTTCCCCTGCCATATAAAAGGCCATGTCAATCCCTTCTTGAACATCGCCTTCTGCTTCGAATAAAACTTTTCCCATCTCTTGGGTCATGTATTTGGCTAATTGCGCTTTACGCTCCGTTAATAATTGACCCACCCGAAACAATATCTCACCGCGTTTAGGTGCAGGAACCAAACGCCAGGAACTAAATGCGGATTTAGCTGCCGACGCTGCCCGGTTGGCATCCTCCACAGAAGATCGCGGGACTTGGTGCAAAAATTCCCCCGTGGCAGGATCATAGTTATCTTCGTATTGACCATTTACTGGTTCAGACCACTGGCCCCCAATAAAATTTAATAAGCGCACACCCATCCCTCCAACATCATAATATTGCGAGAATTAACCAGGGAATGCCCTCCCTCAAGCGACCTTCATCCCTAGTATACTGAACTCGAATAATTTCTTGCGTACCTTGGCGTCGTTTTCGGTTAGTTGGACGAATTGCTTCACAGAGTGTCTCCTGATACAATCCCCTTACACCTCAGTATAATTGGTAACTAACAACTAACAAGGAGGATTCAATTGGTTCACCATTTATCACCGGAACGAGTTGAAAGTATGGCTCGAAATGGGCAAGCGCTTGTCATTGATGTCCGTGAATCTAGCGAATATAAAAATGGACATATTCCTCGCTCAAGACACATTCCTTTAGGTCAATTGCTTCAGCGATTGAAAGAAGTCAACAAATCTCATACCGTTGTGGTTGTGTGTCAAAGTGGCAATCGTTCCTCTCGAGCCTGTGAGATGTTGCAACAAGCCGGGTATACGAAAGTCTTTAACTTGTCGGGCGGCATGAACAGTTGGAAGGGGCCCGTCGAACACTAACCGTCCCCCACGCCCTCTCGGCCCACGAGGGGGCGTGGGGATTACCATAAATTAAAATTGAATCAGATCACGCTCTTTCTTCCATGACACCCATTTTAAGGCTTAAGACAGCGATAAGTAATTAGCTACATCATTTTTTGAGATCTTTCCTGAATTCAGGCGCACGATACTAGCCCCCGTGGCAAAAAATTCTGTATTATAGGCGGGAACTTCGACTCTTCCCACGTCATCGTACCCATAAAACGTTCCGTCAATGGTTATCCCATTATCAAAGAGACCGCTACGCATAAATATAATTTCGGTTTCCTCCACGGAATAATCAACCGTTACGCCCACCAACCCCGTAATCGCATGGTTTTGGGCTCCGTCCCGCCGCATTTTTTGAAGAGCCAAATCGCGGCTTTCCATTAGCTTATGACTTATCTCGGTGAATTCCTGATTATACCGACTTTGACCCACAGCGTATTTTGTGGAGAATCCAACGGGCATACAATGCCAGTGGTATCCCAAGGCAATATTAACCGGCATCCAGCCGTAGTGTAACAATTTGTACGTTTCTTCCCCACATAAAGGGCTAACCAGTGGCCTATCGGGAGGCTGCAAACCTTCAAAGCGCACTGCTGTGCCAACAATGGTAAATGACACAACAGTTTCCTCCCGGTGAAAACGGTAACGGGCATTCAATACGGCGTGAGCCTCAACCAGTGCAGCCTCTTGCAATAATCGGTCAAGTGCTTGGTCTTTGGCCCGATAATATGCTCGCACGAGATTTGTTGCGTCCAGGTTGCTATCCAAAAAAATACGCCCCTGATTATCAGTAGCTGCATGAAAATAACAAGCTCCCGTGACTTGGACTAAAGGCTTAATGTGAAGATGTTCCACCACAAAGAAATCCGGAGCCGAATACGTGCTCATCCAGGGAAGTTCCCCGCCGATTGTACGGTTTAATCGGATCGTCGCTTTCCCCGGAAGATCTCCGGACTCCAAGGCTCTTTGGTCCGATTCTGCCTCTCCCGAGGACTGGCTCTCATAGATCTTGGTGGTTAAAGGTGTGCTTGCAGTGTCTTGTGATTTGGGCGGCCGACGAAACAACGGCATCTGGAATGTCCTCCTTCCACGACTCGTACGTTACCCGTCAGCATTATCGTTCATGGGTAAAACCAAACTCGGAGAGTTCATTGATGACTCCTGGAATTTCACCACAGACGTCCCGACCGCAAAAAACTCAAGGATATGAGAATCCCAACTATGATTGTTTTCATGCAGATGCACACCGACAATACCTTGAGCTTTTAATTCTGCTGCCTCTATCTGCATACGCTCCATCGCCCGTTCCCTCGCATCGTACAACCCTTGCGTGTAAGGAAGTAATTCGCGATTTTGCCCCAATTGGCGTATTGCTGCTAAAGTTCCTTGGTGCGCAACATGATATACACATGAACCCATGACCAAACTGACTGGCCGATATCCCGCCTGCATCAGAACATAGAAATCCTGACCCGACAAGTCGGAGGTAAAGGGTTTATTCTTAATGGTTCGGTGGCTCGAACCGTCTTTTGCCTTGACCGCCGTCCCAATAGCCACAAATTCAGCGATATGCTGACCCCATGCCCGGTGACTTACTTGAAGGCGAACGCCAATTATCCCGTCCGCCTTTAATGCGTCGGCTTCCTCCTCCATACGAGACATAGCTAACTCCCGTGCATTATACATAGCCTGCGACAATACGGTCATTTCCTGGTTTTTTGTCCAATTAGCCTGTTGATACCCAATGTGGTAAATCGATGAACCCATGACCATCCCTAGGGGAGTAAACCCGGATTCTTCAACCAGAATAAATTCATTCACCGACAAATCGCTAGTAAAGACAAAGTGCTCCGGTTCCTGATGCAGGCGAGAAAGCGCGTCCTGTGGGAGATCTGAGTATTCTGCCATTTACTTTAAGTCACCCTCCTTTCCAGAATTCTGTGTTCAGTATAGCAAATTGGCCATGGCCATGTGAGGATGGTGCTGTGGTATACTAACGGCGACAAGAAATCGGAGGGACCAGAATGGGAGACGCGATCGAAACCATTGAAGGCTGGTATGCCTTGCATGATTTTCGACTGGTAAACTGGTCGTTATGGAATTCAGGTTTATTGGCCGAACGAGAAGAAGTATTCCAGTCGCTGAAAAAAATCGTCAACGGATGGGGCGCTGTCGAAGAAACGGGGCAAGGCAGTACAGGACTTTATCATATCATCGGTCACAAGGCCGATTTACTTCTTGTGAACCTTCGGCCAACCATCTCCGAGTTGTTCGATGCGGAATTGGAAATCGATAAATCACCCGCAAGCCGCTTTCTAACCAAATCCTATTCCTATTTTTCAGTGGTCGAATTAAGTAAATACCTCGTAAAGGGGGAAGTCGACCCGCACAACCTACCGGGAACAAAAGAACGGTTATATCCCACTCTACCCAAAACCGAGTATGTATGTTTTTACCCTATGAACAAGCGGCGTGAAGGGTCCGATAATTGGTACACGTTAACCAAAGACCAACGCCGTGAAATCATGAAAGAACACGGAATTTTAGGCCATAAGTATGCGCAGAAGGTTACCCAAATCATTACTGGTTCTCAAGGACTTGATGATTGGGAGTGGGGTGTAACCTTGTACGCGAACGATATATTGGATTTCAAAAAACTTATTTATGAGATGCGCTTTGATGAAGCTAGCGCTCGTTTTGCCGAATTTGGACCATTCCTTATCGGAAGACGAATCACTATAGACCGACTGTATAGTATCTTAGAATAGCCACCGGCCTGTTGGTCGATTATCCATCATACGGACACAACCCCAAAAAACGAGACATGAACGCCGCAAACGGTAGCGTGGTGTGTGTCCCGAAGCATCATGGCCAACTTAGGCCAACGTTTTTCGAGATCACTCTCCTTCAATCGAGGGGTGAGCCAACAAATGATTCCCGCTTCCATGACATCATGCGGATTCCTCATCAGTAGGACAGAAAGGCGATTTTCCTTAACTCTGTCGACGAATGCCTTCGTCATCATCAAGACGTGTACTTACACGTATCATTTCACAAGAATTCAAACGGTTTCACCAAAGCCTGCGTCGCATTAAAATGCGGCAACGGGCCGTGAGCCGTAAGTTGGAAGCAGCCAGGCAGCAGATGGGACTGCCGCCGAAGGCTCCCTCCCGAAAGATACGCTCGCCAAAACGTCAACCCGACTGTGCCGCGAAAACCCAGCACTGGGCGTGGAGACGTTACCGGTCGTGGGCATGCTCCACAATCGTCATGTGACTCCAGCCATCGCGGAACGGTGGGTTTCCAGCAGCAAACGCTGCTGCTCGATGCCCGGCTGTGGCGACAAGAAAGACCTCACCTTAAAGGATCGCGTATGGACTTATCCGTCGTACGCTATCACCCACGACCGCGACATCAATACGGCGATCATCTTGTAACGGCTGGCAACACCCAACTGCTCTACTCTACCTGCGGCGAC
>JAKADI010000261.1 GCA_021820675.1 Bacillota bacterium
CCCAGCGACGAGACCAGGTGGTGGCCAACGGGCATTGAGCCGGATCGGGAGGCGGCGGGAATGGAAGCCATGTCTCAGGTAGGGCCAGTGAGCGATGCTCGGTCTATTCGGCACCGCTACCGTAGCCATTATGATGACGAAGTCTTCGATGCCTATCAAGGGGACATTGGCCCCGAACTGTCTCAGCGACTATGGCCGGAGAAGGTGACGCCTTCGGCATTAGAGCAGTTTGGAGTGTGTCCGTTAGCCTTTTTCTACGAGCACATCTTGGGTATTAAACCGTTGTTGGAGGATAATCAACGCTATACGGTATCTTCAGCCGTGAAAGGTCAATGGATGCACAAAGTGCTCGAAACTGCGGTTAAGGCCACAACTGCGGTAAATGCCGAGATGATGCGCCAATGGGTCGAGGATACCGTACAATCCCTTGCGCCCACTCATCGCATTTTGCCAGCTGCCTTGCGGCACGCCAAAGATGCCGTGCTCCAGGACCTCTTTCAGGTGTGGCCTCTGATTCGGTTTCAAACTGAGGGCGTGGGGGTTCAGACCGAATATGATCTTGAGTGGGAAGTGCCGATTCCGAGCGGGACATGGCGGTTTCACGGGCGCATCGACCGAGTCGATCACATTGGCGACGGCACCATCATGATCGTGGATTACAAAACCGGAAACCTGAAGAATCCCGATAGGGTGGGTGCGGACAATTTGCAGTTGCCGTTGTATGTCCAAGGCCTTCGTCAACGTTTCCCCGGAACGGGTATCACAGCGCAACTGCAGGGAATCTCGTCCAAAAATCAGTTTCGCACCCATATCTTGTCTCTTCCGGAAACCGCAAGTCACCCGCAAGAGTTGGTGAACGAGATGGCGGCCAGGATGCGGCGCGGCGAATTTTTTCCGTTGCCACGCCTGAATCAAGACCCATGCCGGATCTGTTCTTTTGTTCTCATGTGTCCGGCGGATATCAAAGCCATTCGGCGACGCAAGCGCCCTTGGCAAGACGCCTATTGGCAAATATGGGAGGATTAAAAGCGATGGCCGATGCTGTTGACCAAGAAATTCGCGATCACATCATACATAATTTTACCCGCAACATACTCGTCGAAGCTGGTGCGGGTACAGGTAAGACCACATTGATGGTGGACCGTGCCGTAGAAGCCATTGTGGAACAGGGGGTGAGTCTCGAGCGGATGGCTCTGATCACTTTCATGGAGAAAGCCGCGAATGAAATGAAAATCCGTGTGCGCATGCGTCTCGAAGACCTTTTAGAAAGCAATTTCTTAGATGAACGCCAGAGGCGCCGTGTCCAACAAGCCCTGCACGATTTGCCGGTGTCCGCCATAACCACCATCCACGGGTTTGCCAAGCGGTTTTTGGAATCTCAGGGCCATCATGCCCCAGTACCCTTGGGTTTTAAGGTAATGGATGTCTACGAGTATGAACAGTTGTTTGAACAAACCTTCTATCAATGGGTGAAAGAGGACACCCTGGCGGCGAACCGGATCGAAGCCTTGTTGAATGACGGTTTGCCGTTTGAACGCTTTCAACAAATGACCCAATTTTTAAGTGCCCAAGACGATATTCCCGTCTACCAGGCTCAGAAGCCGACAACAGATTTTGTCGGCGATATGAAGTTTCAGGCGGATGAACTGGTGGAGGTTGCGACACGGTATGCTCAAGAGATGGATCCTGGACTATTGCAGATTCGTGATATTGCGCGGTTCTTACAGACCCTGGTTGACTTGGAACCCGCCTGGCGCGTCAAGGCTTTGGGGGCGTGGCAGGTGACAGCAGGGAAAGGCAATAAGAAAAATTGGCACGACGGAACGCGCCTGGCGGAGCAAAAAGCCTTCATCGCCGCGTTAAAAGAACAGGTCGAGACCTTTCGGGAGCAATTAGCGGATTATCTGTTAAGTGAAATTCTGGACTTAATCGGATCCCGTTTTCTGCCGTATTGGAAAGCAAGACGGTGGGCGCTTGGGCGATTGAGTTTTGACGACTTGCTGTGGGAAACCCGTGATTTTTTGCGTCGTCAAGGTTCTGACGGGCGGTACGACATCATTATGGTGGATGAATTTCAAGACACGGATGCCTTACAGGCCGAAATTATCGTCCGGATGTTGGCAACCCCCAAAGTCCCGGTCGTCGGCGAGTGGCTTGGCACCCCGATTCCCCAAGGTAAACTTTTTGTTGTCGGGGATCCCAAGCAGTCGATATATCGGTTTCGCGGCGCGGACGTGGTGATCTACCAGCAAATGCGGCAAAAGATTGTTGAAGACGGCGGAGTCGCGCTGTCTATTGTCCAAAACTTCCGCACACCCGCTGAGATCCTTGAACCGGTTAACCAGTTGTTTGCCGCCCACTGGCCTCACACATTCGACCCGCAACAACCGTATGTGTCTCCTTATACGCCCTTGACACCTTTTTTCCATGCGGGCAATGGGCCTCGGTTGATTGTGGATGGGGGGGAAGTGGGTGGAGGAGCGTATGCCCGGCGACTCTTTGAAGCCCGGTTGATTGCCCGATATTTGCGGAAAATGGTCATCGAAACCCCATGCGAAGTTCAAGACGGTCATGAGGGGCGGCGCCCCATCCGCTTTGGTGATGTCGCGCTATTAATCCCCAACCGCAGCGGATTGCACGTTTATCAGCAAATCCTTCAACAAGAGGGGATTACCGTCGCTCCGGAAGGAGGCATCCGTTTCTTTGAACGGGACGAAATCCGGGGATTTCAACAATTTCTGTCAGCTCTTCGTTATCCAGATGAGGAGCTTTATACTGTAGCTTGGCTGCTGTCCCCTTGGGTAGGTTTCTCCCTCCGGGATTTAGCCGAGCACAAAGCCCAAGGGGGAAATTTCCAGTATTTCATCCGCGGGGATTGCCAAAAAGGTGGCTCCTCCCCAATATTAGAAGCGTTGGCCCGGCTCAAAGCCTGGCATCAAAAGTGGTGGCACTGGCGGGCTGAGGACTTATTTTGGGATTTATATGAATGGAGCGCTTTGCCCCAGGTCCTTTCGGAACGGGAAGACGTGGCCAGTTTATCTAATTTGGTCAAGATGGCGGATCTGTGCCGGGATTTGGGAGATGATTGGGGCAACGATGGTTTTTGCCGATGGTTGGAACGAAAGGTCAAAAATCAGGAAAGGGAAGAGGAGGGATCTTTGCCGCAAACGCAAGATGCCGTACATATCGTGACGGTGCATAAAAGTAAAGGCTTGGAATGGCCTCTCGTGGTGGTCGCCAATTGGAACTCGCGCCCGTCTTCACAACATTCGGGGTTGCGCATTGGGTCCCACCGAATCGCGATGGCTGTAGGCGATTTGCGCAGCCGTTTGTGGGAGGAATTGGCCGAGGAGGACCACAGGCGCGAGCAGGCGGAGATTGAACGTCTCTACTACGTGGCCCTGACAAGGGCGCGGGATTACCTCGTGGTCGTGGAAACGTTCGATCCCGGCCAGAGGACCCAGTTGTCCTCGTTGAGTTTCTCTCAAGAAGTGAACTAAGCCGTCTTGGACTTTTAGGGAGGTCTGCCCGCTGCTGTTGATGCATAGCGTGGAGCAGGGGGAGATTGGACATGAAAGCCAAGATGGCTAAAATATCATGGGTCATAGGCGTATTGTTGGTGATCCTTGGTTTAAGCTATGTGGTACACCGGCATTTATATCGCGTGCAGGTCTGGCACTTTACAAGTCGCCCATTTACGGCATGGACAGAGCCTTTCGGGCACACTACCGACGCACTGGCCTTGGCAAAAGGCTTGGATGGACGAATTTACGGGCCTTTGGCTTTTGTGATTCGCCAGGGGCATCCGATTATTGCGGATACCTATCAACATCGCATTGTGATGAATACCCGCCCTTGGCATATTATTGCCACCGGGCACCTGCTAGCTGAGGATTTAATTGATACGGGACGTCATCTGTATTTCGTCGATAATCAGACCCTATCGGTGTTTCGTGTTGACCAGGGAAAACTCGTAAAAATTATCCAGTTGCATCCCCCCGCCGGACAAACGGAAATGATTTGGCACATGGCCAGTGATGGGCAGACCTTGTTGTTGGAGGGCGTGAAACTCGGCAAAGGAGAATACGAAACCTGGTTGCGTCAATATCAAACCAACGGTCGACTGCTCAAAACCCTGAGTGTGGCGCGTACACGGTGGAACAGCCCCTTCGAGGTAAGCGCTGATTCTGCGATTGGGGTGGTGATTCGATCGTTTTCCGTATCACCGAAACAACAACTTGCGGTAGAGGTGGCGGATGACGATGCTAATCAACGCCTGGTTCAGATCTATAGTCCCCAAAACCGCCTGATTCGCCAAGCACACCTGATTTCACCCGAACCCATCATTCATAGTCAACTGCTGGGAATGAACAAGATGGGATGGATTTATTGGGGCGTCAATTTGACCGATC
>JAKADI010000262.1 GCA_021820675.1 Bacillota bacterium
TGGGCCTGGATAAATTGCTGCCGCTTGGAATCATGCACCTGGCCTTCTTCACTTACCTGGTCCGAAAAAGCCGCTCCATTCTCAGTAATATAGAGAGGCAACGTCGTGTAGTCTTGATGGATGCGTTTCAACAATCGGTAGAGCGATTCGGGATGCACCTCCCATCCCATGGTCGTCCGACATTCCGGTGGCGGTATGACCTGTCCAACGCCGAGCACAGGATCCGTCTGATCAGCATAGACCACGGCGCGGGTATAGTAATTAACGCCCAAAAAATCGATCGGTGTCTGGATCGTGTCCATGTCATGCGGACGGATAAAGAGGTCGTCTCGAACATATGGCTGGAATTTGTCTATCATGTCAGCAGGATAGCCTTGTTTTAATATCGGATCCAGAAACCACCGGTTTTGAAATCCGTCGGCCCGCACG
Organism: Bacillota bacterium; assembly: GCA_021820675.1. Taxonomy (GTDB): domain Bacteria; phylum Bacillota; class Sulfobacillia; order Sulfobacillales; family Sulfobacillaceae; genus Sulfobacillus. The sequence goes on from JAKADI010000262.1 coordinate 430, forward strand.
GCCGCTTGTTGGTCGGCTTCGCTGTCCGTTTTCGGGTCTACCACCGACAAGTTTAGGGTAATGCCAATTTGTCCTTTGAGCCCCATCCCTCGGTAGCCTTTGACGACCTCACCATGCGAAACCAAGACGTGGTGCGACGCCCGTATGGCCTCGCTCCAGTCGTGATGACCTGGCGCGTGTTCTCCCAGAGCGTATCCCAAAAAAGCGGTACACCAGGGCTCATTGTGCGTAATCCACTGCGGAATGCGATCACCAAAAGTGCGGAACAGCACTTCGGCGTAGTCCATAAAATAGCCGATCGTATCGCGGTTAACCCATCCACCTCGATCGGCTAACCACCCTGGCAAATCCCAATGGTACAATGTCGCCATTGGCGTTATCTGATGCTGATCCAGCTCATCTAAAAGCCGATGATAAAAATCGAGTCCCTTTTGATTGATGCGGCGATCGGCGGTGAAAATACGCGGCCATGCGAACGAAAAACGATACGAAGGCACCCCCATTTTTGCCATCAGAGCAACATCTTCCCCATAACGGTGGTAATGATCACAAGCCACGTCACCCGTATCGCCATGGAAGGTCCTTCCCGGCGTGTGGGAAAAGATATCCCACTGTGAGGGAATGCGACTATCTTGCAACACGGCTCCTTCAATTTGATACGCGGATGTTGCCATCCCAAAAACAAAATCATCCGGAAAACGTAAATGAGTTGCCATATGTTCACACCTCATTGTAAATTTGTCTCTAACTCGGCATACACCCCTAACACTTGAAGCCCCTGTGTCCGCGAAGATAATAAATCCTTCATTGGCGACTGGCTAATGTCCTTAGCCTTCTGGTGTTTGAGTGGTCCCGGATAATTTTTCATATGTTTCCAATAATGCAGACATATCAGATTCGCTTGCACCGGTATGACAGGCGATTTGATATAGATTGCTTATGAGTGCAAGTCCGGGGAGAGGAATATCCAGGTTCCAGGCCAAGTGAGAAGCCAACCGCAAATCTTTCAGCATTAGTCGTGCAGTAAAATCTGGCGTATAGCGTCGGTTCAACACTTTTTCTCTCTTGGATATCACCATTCCGTTATTGGCGCCTCCACCAGCAATAACATCGAAAAATTTCTCGGCGTCTAAGCCGCTTTTCTGAACAATCGACAATCCTTCGGCAACAGCCATCATGTTAATGGCTCCCATGATGTTATTGGCTAATTTGACAGTGCTTCCTGAACCCGAAGGACCAATGTAAACGGCTCGGCGTCCCATAGCTCGAAACAAAGGCTCCGCTTGGTGGTATGCGTCTTCCTTTCCTCCGACGATAAACGTTAAAGTACCGTCTTGAGCTTGGGGAGCACTTCCGGTTACCGGTGCGTCCAACATCACCACGCCTTTTACCATAAATCGTGTGCTTAAAGATCGGCTTAGCGATGGCGAGATTGTGCTGGAGTCTATAACTAACGCGCCTGCCTTCACCGAACGGATACAACCGGTTTCTTCGTCTCCCAGAACTTGAGACACGGCATCATCGTCTGCGAGCATAGTTATGATAGCATCGGCATCTTCGGCCCCTTTAGCCGGCGTTTCGACAACACGAATTCCCTGATCCTGAAACCACCGCAAAGCCTTCGCACTGCGATTATATACGGTTAACGAATACCCCGCTTTGAGCAAGTTTTTTGCCATGGGTGCTCCCATTGTTCCGAGCCCTGCGAAGAAGATGCGCATACTGTCCACGGTTCCTTTCATGTTGCATTGTTTGGTGTAATGGGGCCGCAAGGGATGCTGCCCGGTATCGTGGAGATAGCTCACGAACGGGCGCGTCTAGAGCATGGATCCCCGATTTTTGTGAAAGCTATCTCTTCTTCCACAGCTGTTGCATTAATTGGATCACCGTATTGGTCACCTGGTCCGTGGTCGCATGACCTCCTAAGTCTGGGGTTTTAATTTCCTGGGACAATGTGGCGGACACGGATTCACTAATGAGGGATCCTATCTCAGGAAAACCTAAAAAGTCGACCATCATCTTCGCCGTGAGAATTTGACCCACCGGATTGGCAAGGTGTTTTCCCACTATCGTCGGCGCAGAGCCATGAACCGGTTCAAACATGGAAGGGTACTGCTTTGTCGGGTTGATGTTGGCCGCCGGCGCCATTCCGATGCCGCCTTGAATCGCTCCTCCAATGTCACTTAAGATATCGCCAAACAAGTTGGAGCCCACAACCACATCTAGCGTGTCGGGATCAGTAATGAATCGCGCTGCTAAGGCATCAATATGGACTAATTCCTGGGTAACATCAGGATACTCTTTCCCCACCAGGTGAAAAATGTCATCCCAAAATGGCATAGAGAAATTAATGCCATTGGATTTTGTCGCCGATGTCAGTTTGTGGCGCCGCGTGCGAGCTAATTCGAACGCGTAACGGATGATACGTTCCGTACCGTAGCGTGTAAATACGTTGTTTTGTATCACCACTTCGTGCTCCGTGCCTTCCCGTAGTCTCCCCCCCATGTTGGAATACTCGCCTTCCGTGTTTTCGCGGACAATGATAAAGTCGAGATCCCCGGTGTGAAAACGCCTAAGAGGTCCGTCGACCCCGGGTAACAACTGCCCCGGACGTAGATTGACATACTGGTCAAATGTCCGGCGAATAGGTAAGAGAAGACCCCATAACGAAACATGATCGGGAACTGTGGGAAAACCGATTGCCCCTAAAAAGATGGCATCGAAATTTTGCAAAATTGTCAGCCCGTTGTCGGGCATCATTTGCCCGTGTTGTAAGTAGTAGGTACAATTCCAATCTAAAATTTCATAATTCAAAGCAAAGTCTTGAGATAAAGAGGCGGCCGTATCAAGAACCCGAACAGCTTCCGAAACAACTTCGGGTCCAATGCCGTCGCCTGGTATAACGGCGATATTGAAAGTCCTCATCGTATCTCCTTTAAGTTCGATATGGTCTGTACAGGTTAACTCAACCTCTTCTGAATGAAAGGGCAGCAGCATACGTCACCCAATAGCTTTGGCTCGTGTTACCAAAATATTATAAATCTAATTCCATGCGATTGCGGCATCCGTCAGACAGGCTAAGTCAAGAATAACCCGTCTTTCGCAGTAACTTTCTTTCACCTGATCAATACTCAGCCGGGTCAATGGTAAGTCTGATTAATACGATATTCGGGTAAGGAACATGATTTGTGTTGCCTAAGTGATGAGACCAACCTATACGCATCTCTTAACGCAACGAGCGGAATTGTCGCGCGGTGTTCCGTTTTTTGTTGTTTGCGATAAAGAGTCCTGTCATGACCAAAGTACTAGCCATCATCTCAGTACGGGTAACCGGTTCCTGCAAAAATAGAAAGCCCAGGACATAGCCAATTATCGGGGTAAGGAGGAGCCACATACTTGCCGAAGCAGCACCTCGCCGTAAAAGGCGAAACCACAACAACATGGCACCGATCGACACGGCAATAACTAACCAGACTAAGGCTCCCCACCAATTTCTATTCCAAATGACAACGTGCGGCAGACCCGGCATCAAGGCAAAGGGCCAAAGGAATGTCGCACCCCATATTAACTGCCACGTATTCACACTCAAAGCAGAAGCCGTCACCTTAACCCGATGATAATAGATACTGCCTGATGCCATCGCTGCCTGACCACAGATAACCAAAACAACTCCCCAAAAAGGCGTGTTAAATTGTTCGATTGATTGCCACGATCCCAATCCCAAGCCAATTGTCGCTACTAGGAGTCCCCACCATTGATGGGTCAACACTGGTTTTTTCATCCAGGTGTGTTCAAAGATTAATACAAACAAGGGATTGATCGCTACAAACAAATTGAATAGCTCCGCAGATACGCCGCTTAAGGCCTCGAACGACGCCCCTAGATAAAGCGTGGTGTTGAGAAATCCCAAGATAGCTAACGTCCCCATGCGTTGATCTTTAGGCCATGGTTCGTGCTGAAATACGACTGCTACTATCCACA
>JAKADI010000263.1 GCA_021820675.1 Bacillota bacterium
CTCTAGGCGTTAGGGAAATCCGACGATAAAAGACCATGAGCCAGGGTATATCGCAGGAAAAGTTCTGCAGGAGTATGTTCCCGAATGGGATATTTGCTTACCCGGTACAAATTTCGGAGAATAGGGCCCCCTTCGACGGTCATGATCTTCACGTCCGTTCTATCCATCATCTTTACAACCTGGCGGGATGCAAACCCGACCCCGATACCCGTCGCCACCGTGTCAATCAGGTCCTCGTGCGAATCCACTTCACAAACGACACGCAAGGCGGACTGGACGCCTCGCTCCTTTAATGCGCTATATGCGGTGAATTGCGTGCCGGAGCCGTCTTTACGCTGCACAAACGGCAGCTGTTCCACCATTTTTACGGGAATGCCTCGGGGCCATACCTGATATTCAGATTGGTTCGGGACCACCAGGACCACTTCATCCCGGCCAATAATTTGCGTGTCCCACGAGGCAAACGACGGTGCCATGCCGACAAACCCCAGATCCACGCTTTCCCGCTCGATAGCTTGCAAGACCTTTTGGGAATTCATGATTGCCGCATGGACCAAGATAGCCGGATATCCGCGCAGGAAGCCGGCTACAGCTGGCAAGACCAGAATTTTGGCGGGAACGGTACTCGATCCGATTTCCAGACTCCCTGCAGGCCGGGCGGCATGCGACAAGGACTGCTTTAACGACTCCCACTCTCTCAAAGTATTTTGTGCGAATTCCAACACTCTAATCCCCGCAGGAGTCAACTGTACCGGGTTTGTATCCCGGTCCATGAGCAAAGTTCCCACCTCTTGCTCTAACTGCTGCAAATGCCGGGAAACTGTCGGCTGACTTAAGCGCAAGACCCGTGCCGCCCGGGACAGACTCCCAGCCACACTCAGGGTTCGAAAGATTTCCAGGTCATGACTGGTGATATGGCCTCCCCCCTTCTATGCAAATTCCGCATAACTTATTGTACTTCTGATAGCCAATACGTATAGTGGCAAAGAACCCGTTCCGAATAGGGCCATGCGTCAGGAATCACCCGTAAAAAATCCTGTAGCGGAAATTGAGAGGAGGGCTTCAACTTATGATCATTGAGCCGCCGTCGCCTAAGAAGGACGTTCAATCCTGGCCCAAGTGGGCTGTAGGTGTCTTTGTCATTCTTAGCATCGTCCTGGTTTACGTCGCCAAATGGGGGCCCTATAGCCATAAAATTCCGGCTGTAGCCCATTCGCACACGTTAGGGCCATCTTTCATTACCAGGACCCAAAATCATCCCCCCCAACCGTCTTGGCGTTCCGCGTGGCATTACGGCTGGGTCTATTTTCAAAGCATTTGGGTCGCTCTCATCGCAGGGTTGATGGTCGGCACCGGAGTCGAAACGTTGTTACCCCCTGGCTGGTTAACACAAAAATTAGGTCAAATGGGATGGAAAAGTCGGTTGTTTGCCAGCATGGCAGCCATCCCTTCCATGATGTGCACGTGCTGCTCGTCTCCTATTGTGGTGAATCTCAAACGGCAAAACGTCTCAACCGGCGCCGTCTTATCCTATTGGATCGCCAATCCCATTTTAAATCCCGCCACGATCGTGTTTATGGGCTTGGTGTTGGGGTGGAATTGGGCCGCGTTGCGTATCGTTCTGGGGATTATCTTAATATGGGTCGTCGGCATCTTAGGGGACCGCTGGCTCCCAGACGGTGTGGACCAACGCGCTTTGGTTGGCAGGCCACCGGCACCGCTTGGCCGTCACGTGCCCAATGCTCAGATCATCACGCAGTTTGCCCGCTCGTTCGGGCGCTTAGTCATAAGACTCATCCCGGAATATATTGTCTTAGTTATGGTACTGGGGGCCGCTCGCGCCTGGCTATTCCCCGCCATGAATCCCGCTACGGGCCATGCGTGGTGGCTCATCGTAATTCTCACGTTGGCGGGAACGGTCTTTGTCATCCCCACAGCCGGGGAAATTCCTGTCATTGCGGTCCTGATGCAATACGGTTTGGGACTCAGCGGCGCTGGGGCCTTGATGTTAACGTTGCCGGCAATTAGCCTGCCCTCTGCCGCCATGGTCAATCAGGTGATCCCCGCCAAAATTCTCACGAAAGTAGGGGCTGTCGTCGCAGTATTTGGGCTGCTAAGCGGTGTTGCCGCTCACGTCCTCTTCTGAATTCCTGTCACTCCGGAACACATCAGTGTGGACAACGGACCCCAAGACGGCTTCCAGATGACCCAAACCGAGGCATTTCCCGGGTCGAATGAATGTGTTCCACCACCCGGCCTTTTTGGACAACGAGAGCTCGGGTTTGCCAAAATCTCCCGAGCTCTTGGTCGCGTCCGCCGATTAGGCTTTCGCCGCATGCGTTTTATCCAGTTCCCTTAATCGCAGTCCCCAAAATCCCATGAGACCAATCAGCGACGCCAGAATGATGAGCGCTCCTAGAACATCAGTGCCAACCACCATACCCGTCCACGGATTGCCATGACGCGGTGCAAATCCCACCAGATACGGTGACACGATGACCCAGATCCCGCCCAATATTCCGATAACGCTCATCCAATTACCCAGTTTCATGCCACAGGCCCTCCTCCCCGACGCCGATCTTTGGTTTCGAGTTGTGTGCTCAAATCGCGCAAGACGGTTTCAGCCAACTGGCGCACCACAATGTCCATATCATCGGGCTTTCCCGGTGATGGGGCCGGCTTCTTAGGCTCCGGAGGCGAAGGGGGTTGTTCCCGCCGGATTTCAATAATCCCGCGCCTCACCATCTCCTGTTGCAAGGCGGTGTACCATCCCAGCCCCGTCAATATGCCTATAATGATGATCCCCAGTCCCGACCAAAAGTCCGACGTGGTGCCAGCGCTCCATCCTCCCTGGTTGGTATGCAGCGCAAATGGCCATACGAGAAGTGCGACCCCAAACAATAGGACCAACACGGACGTGATCAGAGGCCAAACATATTTCGTTAGCAAGATCCTCACACTCCTTTTAGAGGCGATAATCGGATGCCACGGTTCGGCGAGGCGATTCCCCGTCAAGCTCCTCGTCAAACTGCCACTTTGGCGGCTTGCGTTCTAAAGCCAGCGCTAAAAGCGCTAAGGCCCGGCGCAATTGCTGCTCGCGTTCGGGCGGAGCATCTGCTCTGATGCCGTCTTTCGCCATTACCACGGCCGACAACGCTAACAAGAGCACAATATTGGCCCCACCAGACAGTTGTGACTCCGTAACCTCTAGTCCCGTTTCAGCTTCTTCATCATAAATAAAATGTTCACCGCGAAAGAGGGATAAGATAGCCGATAACAAGGTCATGCCCGCCGCAAACATAAAGACCATGCGGAGTGCGTCCATGAAGGGATGGGAGATTAGTTGAGGAAAGAACCGAGGGTTCTCCAGAGTCAACACTTGTATCCGGGGAAGATGAGCTAATAAAGCGCGACCTTGGGCCGTTTGACCGAGCATCATCTTCAGGGGATTATAACCCAATAAGGCCGCAAACAACACATCCAAGGGAGGCAAATGAGCCAAGTGGGCGATTACCACCTTGGGCAGGGCGAAGCGGCTGAGACCCCGAGTGATCGTTGAGGGCAGTCCCGTCGATAACGAGCTAATCACCATGCTAAAGAAAATCCCCATGCTCAGGGTCATACCGGCGTTCATGAAGGTGGAACGCATGCCCGATGCCGCGCCTCGAAAGCGAGGGGGTACCGCACTCATAATCGATGACGTGTTGGGGGACGCAAAGAGACCCATTCCACCGCCCACGATAAAAATGTAAAACGCAAACGTCCAGTAATGGAAGTCGACAGGCAAAGTATTGAGCAAAAAGAACCCGATGGCACTCACCACCATCCCGGCGGTGGCAAACCACCGAGGTCCATAGCGGTCGGAAAGCCGGCCGCTAATGGGGCCAAAGACGAGAAATCCCACCATCTGCGGGATCGTATCAATTCCGGCTTGGAGGGGCGTGTGAGCGAAGGATACCCCATGCAACGGGAGCCAGATTCCTTGCAGCCAAATTATCAGCATAAAGGAGAGCCCGCCCCGTGCGATGGCGCCCATCAAACTGGTAAAGTTTCCGATGGAAAAGGCCCGGGTGCGAAACAAACTCAGATGAAACATGGGGTCGTCCACAAAGTTCTCGATGATCACGAACCCGACCAAAAATACCCCACCCAGAATAAGACTCGTCAACACAAAGGGTCGTGACCAACCCATCGCATGGTTTTTATAGGGACTGATGCTGTATGTCAATCCCAGCATCACCCCCATCAATCCCAAAGCAAAGGTGATGTTGCCCCACCAGTCAATCTGCTTGGCATCGCGCTGGGACGACACTTCCCGCAACGCCACATACGCCCAAATTGTGCCGAAGAGTCCAACCGGAACATTGACCAGGAAGATCGACCGCCAATCTATGGCGGATAACAAG
>JAKADI010000264.1 GCA_021820675.1 Bacillota bacterium
AACGGAACCCCGGCCGAGAGTGTCTCGATGGAAACGGTGGATTCATATGGGCGGTCAATTTCCGCACGGTACGGCTGGTACGGCCATACGGCATGGATTGAACTTGCGCAAGCGTCCGGCTTGCATTTCTTAGACTCCGCTCCACATGATCCGGACCAAAGAAATCAGATGGCTTTGCGCGCGTCCACATGGGGGACGGGGCTGCAATGGCGAGAGGCATTGGCGCGTGGCGCGCACACGATCTTCTTTATGATTGGTGGCAGTGGAACTACCGATGGGGGATTTGGCTTGTTGGCGGCTTTAGGCGCTCAGTACCGATTTCAAGGGACCATCGTATCAGGGCAGGATGCCAGGGACTTGTCGTTGCCTGTGCACATTGAAAATATTGATGCGGTGCGAGATGTGTTAGCGTCTGCGACGATCATTGTCGCGAGTGACGTGACAAATCCGCTGTGTGGGCCTCATGGTGCGGCCGCGATTTATGGTCCGCAAAAGGGATTAAGCCCAGAGGGCGTTAGACAGCGAGACGCCGAATTGTATCGCTTTGGCGGGGCTCTCGGTCAAGCGGTGATGGCCCCTGATGCATTAGCGATGGGGGAAGAAGGCATGGGGGCTGCAGGGGGAGTGGCTTTTCCTTTACGTCTGCTCGCGGGCGACCTGCGTCTCGTAAGGGGGGGCGAATTAATTGCCGAGTCTATCGGACTGGAGGCGGCCATTGCACAAGCAGACATGGTGTTGACGGGGGAAGGAGCGACCGATGCGCAGACATTGTCGGGAAAGGTTCCGATGACGGTCTTGAACTTGTGTCGTCAATATCATAAACCGTGTGTCATTGTGTCTGGACAGATTGGCCCGGGGTCGGAAAAGCTTAAGGCCTTGGGGGCCGTGTGGCTAGAGCAAGCGACACCGCTAGGCGCAACTGCTCAGAATATTGAACAGCAAGGACGCCAATGGATCGCGCAGGCGGCAGCCCGGGCACTGCAAAAATTCAACCATGGGGTATGATGAGCCAGGGCAATTTCACTATAGGAGGCAACAGCCATTATGCGAGACACAGTATACGTAACCATCACCGGAGCCATGGGACCAGATTATGAGTCGATTTTGACCGAAGACGCCTGCCATTTTCTAGGGGTGCTGCACCAAACGTTTGAGCCGCAAAGGCGCGCGCTATTAGCCAAGCGTCAAGGCATTCAGAACCACATTGATCAAGGCATATGGGCACCTCCGACCGTCCAATCCCGCGGAGATTGGACGGTCGGCCCGATTCCCCACGACTTAATGGACCGCCGAGTGGAGATTACCGGGCCTGTCGATAGCAAGATGGTCATCAACGCCCTGAATTCCGGAGCTAAAGTGTTTATGGCGGATTTTGAAGATGCCAATGCTCCGACATGGAGCAATGTCATTGAAGGGCAAGTCAACCTGACACGGGCGATTGAACGCCGCATCGACTATACCGCCGACAATGGCAAAACCTATCGCTTGGAAGAGCACGTCGCGACCGTGGTGGTACGGCCGCGTGGGTGGCATTTAGTGGAGAAACACCTCATGGTAGAGGGGGAACCTATTGCAGCTAGCCTGGTCGACTTTGGTCTCTACGTGTTTCATAACGCGGACACGTTATTGCAGCAGGGGAGTGGACCGTATTTCTATCTACCTAAATTGGAGGGAGCCAGCGAAGCCCGTTTGTGGAACCAAGTGTTCGATTTCACGGAAGATTGCTTGGGCTTGCGCCGTGGGACGATTAAAGTGACTGTGCTGATCGAAACAATTTTGGGGGCATTAGAGATGGAGGACATTCTCTATGCGTTGAAAGAGCACGCCGTTGGACTCAATGCGGGACGTTGGGATTACATTTTTAGCATCATTAAAAAGTTTCGTCACACGCCGAACAGTGTCTTGCCTGACCGTGCTGCTGTCACGATGACAGTGCCGTTTATGCAAGCCTACACCCAAAAGTTGGTCCAAGTGTGCCACAGTCATGGAGCACATGCGATGGGGGGCATGGCGGCATTTATTCCGAGCCGTCGTAATCCGGCCGTTAATAGCGAGGCGTTGGCGAAAGTGCGGGAAGACAAGAATCGTGAGGCAGACGATGGTTTTGATGGAACATGGGTTGCGCATCCCGATTTGGTGCCGGTCGCCATGGCAGCGTTTGACCGCGTCTTAGGCGATGCGCCGCATCAAAAACACGTAATGTCACAAGAGGCTGTGTCACCCGAAGCACTGTTGCACTTCGCTGTGCCTGGCGGCGTGATTACCGAATCAGGGGTACAAAACAACATTAGCGTCGGGATTCAGTACATGGAATCGTGGCTCAATGGGCAAGGAGCGGTGGAGATTTTTCACCTGATGGAAGATGCGGCGACAGCTGAAATTGCGCGAGCCCAAATTTGGCAATGGATTGATCAACACAGCGTATTGGGGGATGGGCGTGTGGTGACGGTGGAATTGGTCAAAGGACTAGAGCAACAAGCAATTGACAAGTTACGCCAAGAACGAGGCGAGGCCGCGTTTGCAGCAGGGAAATTCGCCGAAGCGATACAGTTGTTTGAGAAAATCGCATTAAGCGATGATTTTCCGGAGTTTTTGACCATTCCAGGATATGCCTATTTGGATTAGCATGGATCCGGTCGGAGCCTTCAGTTTCTCCCGAAATTGCGGGTCCAAAGGATAGAGAAAAATGGATTTCACGTGGAGAGGGCGTTTCGTGTGGCGGTCGAGCTTCCCGCGGTCATGGGTTCCGGCGACATAGATCCAATTGGCCACGCGATAGCAGGTGCTGGAAAAAACGGGGGTCGGTGAAATCTATTCCTTCAGTTCCGTCTTTATGAAAACTCTCTTAGTGAGTGGTTGTAATGGTACGACTATGCAGAAATGCAATAATCATTCCCGCGACCATAGATCCCACCATCACGGGGAACCCTGTGTGCGATCCTCGTAATATCAATATAGCTCCCGACATTATAACGAGATCGAGGCCACCCCATAAGAGAATGCTGCGCCGTGTGAGAATGAATCCGGCAATGAGAAGTCCCAAAAGGTAAGGAGTGACAATTCCCATGCCGATAGTTCCTACCCTATTTATGGTAACTTGTCCCCAAACAGTCATGAGCGCTAGGATTAGCCACACTATAGCCGTTCCGATAGCGTACCATTTCCGAGACCACATCGATGACAGCACTCCTCATACGTTAACAGAGCTGAAATTATTAGTGTCCCACACGTAGACAGTACCTTCAGCAAGCTCAAGTGCACTGTCTGGAATCGAAATAGTAACATTTCCCTGCGGTTCCCATATCCATGCAATACTCGTAAGTCCTCCAATAATTGTACCAAGCACAGAATATACCTGCGTCATAGACAATGAGACGCCGGCGACAACTAAGACCGCGCCATCGGACGCAACTGTCGCTGCGCCAGCTGGCGACGATACCAGCTACAATAAAGGCTGCGGAAGCTAGTATACCGGCAGTGAGTATGAAATTCATTTCGGTATGTGTCAAGGTAATTTGAACACTACCATCACCACCGCCTCCGGGAGCCCTGACAAGCATATTCGCGGTAGATCCTAAAGAGGCGCCACTCGGAGTGGTAGTCGTTGTGGTTACAGGGATAGGATGGGTATTCGCGAAGGTGATTCCCGACGTTACCTGCTCGAATTGGTTCACAGAAAGACCAGTAACGATTATCTGTAGACAACTTAACCTTACCATGTTCTACAACTAAATAGGGTAATAACTTTTGTCCGCTATGGTTGATCGTATGGCTCATCGTAAGTCCGACTAGGGGTGTAGAGACATTCGCTGGCACCGATTGCGCGAGCGCGGGGCCGGTCAGAGCCAAAATAGTCAGGACCATAGCCAACCTGACGAGTTTTACTTTATTCATGTACATCCTCTCGACAGCCGCGGTCAGGATGTGTCGAACACTATGGGGAGCCATTGCCTCCAGGCAACAGGAATCGGCGCAATCCGCCACGAAATGTTGGGGAGGAAGCTTTCTATCATGGAGACCTCGGGAGGTGGGCGTCATGGCCGGCACAGAACATCTCCCGCACGATGCAGTACTGGAATCGCCGGATTCAACGGGCATTGCCTGATCGAGACATCATGCGAAGTGCGAAACCTCTTCAACGATCACCTTCCAGGGGAATTGATTGTCTCCACACGCTGTAGAGTTGAGATGTTTGCTAGCTTGTGGCTCAGCGGCGGTATGATTCTCTGTCAAATACGGAAGCAGGTTCGACACGCCGCAACCTGCCCGCCAACCAGCGGTCTCCCGTCTTAATGTCGCGGCGATTCGGTCAAGGCCTTTAAGTAGCTAATGAAGCCGTAGACCGCCCAGACGGCCCCGATCAGAAGGCCCTTCAACATGTTGGCAATCGACAGA
>JAKADI010000265.1 GCA_021820675.1 Bacillota bacterium
AAGATACAAGGTAAAGCCCACCCCTTGCCATGACCGGCCATGCAGATCTTGTACAAAGCGCCCTCCGTTGAGAACCGGTTGTCCCACATCTTTGAGATAAAGGGAAAAAACCAGATCGGTGTAATACGACCAGTTACCCGTTAACGATAAATCCCACCGGGTTTCGACATGTTGGCCGACGACATGCTCTAAACGGGAAAGGTGATCGAAATCGGCTTCCGGAAGAGATTGGCGCAGGTTATTCAAGAAGGTGACATAAGGCATAGACAGCAATAATTCTTGGGTGTGAGAGGTCAGCACCGGAGGCATGAGAGCCCTGGCGGTAACCAAATTTCCCGAGCGCAATGCCTGCCGAATTTGAGTGATGACGTTGGCTGGAACAGATTTGGTGGTGAGAATTTGATTTAAGAGGCCTAAATGACCCATGACCATCAGCGTTCGTGATGATAGATTGGGCCAGGTGGCAATCAGCTGCATAATTACTTCCAGCGCCAGCAATTCGTGTTGAGGACCGCCAGAACCGAGAATTTCCACATCAATCGTTTCTGCCCAACGCCCGTAACCAGGGTCATAGACGGGACCTAAGGAAAAGACCTTAAGCGGAAATTGGATATGACTTTCGGGAAATGACGACAGGATGTCTAAAATGGACTGTGTATGATCTTCCCGATAGTGCCCGGCTTGTGTGGGAGGGGTGGGTACGGGATAAAATCCTTGGGTTAAAAATTGGTTAATGACCATCATCATCAGTTCATATTCCCGACGGTTTTGGTTGAGCCATTCATCCATGTGCGCACCTCATTACATTAGCGATTCAGCGAACTAAAGAATATCCTTACGTTAGCGTACTTCTTATAGGTTGTCAACGGTTAGCAACGTGCATCCAATGCGCGAAAAAATCCTTCCAATATGGGAATGGGGGCCACGGTGATCCGCAGATGGTGAGGAAGGCCAAAACTGGTGGCCGGGCGGGTCACATAGCCCCGTAATTCCAGCTGTTGCGCCCATTTATGGGCATCATCTTCCACATCAATGGTGATGAAATTAGCGTGCGACCTCCAGAAACGATACCCGCGGCTTACGAACGCTGATGTCATGTAGGTCCTGGCCTCCAGAGTGCTCTGACGCACTTGGATCGTATAGTCCTGATCCAACAGCGCAGCTTGAGCCGCCATCCAGGCGACGCGGTTCAATGAAAAGGGTTGCCGGTTAGTGTAAAGGGCTTTGATAATGGGAACCGGCGCTGCCGCCCAACCAATTCGCAACGCCGCCAGGGCATAAATTTTGGAGAAAGTGCGAACCATGATTACGGAACGGCTCTCTAAAATGTCACGGCGGACATCGGCATACGTCGGGTCGTCCACGAATTCGTAGTAGGCCTGATCGACTACGACCAGAACCGAGTCCGGCAGTTGGGAAAGAAAATGGTTCCACGCGTCTTGGTGGAGAATACCGCCAGTGGGGTTGTTCGGACTGCACAAATAGATTATCCGGGTGTGAGGCGTAAGGCGGGCTAGGGCATCGTCTAAATCCGGTGCGCCTTCGGGGTTGAGCTGAAAAGAGACGGGATTCGCGCCGGTTAGCAAAGTTCCGTGATGGTAAGCGGAAAAGCTTGGGGACGGGTACATGACGTCGTCGCCGGGCCCGGCGAATGTCAGAGCGATAAGCTCAAGGAGTTCATCGGCCCCGTTGCCGGCTATGATGTTGTCGGCCTCGAGGCCGTTTTGCGCGCCCAGCAACTCATAGACCTGGACAAAATGGGGATCGGGATAGAGGGAAAGTTGGTCTAAAGCTTGACGAGCGGCCTCCACGGCCTTGGGAGAAGGGCCCCATAGACTTTCGTTAGAAGCTAATTTGATAGCCCGAATGCCTTTTTCCTGATAGACAGATTCTAAGGATCTGCCTGGTACATATGGCGTAACCGAAGAAAGGCTGGGCTTGGGCGTGACCACTATGCATACCACCTTTGAGGACGATTGATGAACCAGGCCATTATATCGTGAAAAGCACCCGCGGGCTCTTTTGGCTGTTTAGGCCCAGAACAAGTTCTGTTATACTAAATTTGGTAACAATGGCCTAGTGGTGATTGTTTTTTGGTTAAATCGGCTAGGCTCATGAAGGACTTGGTTGGAATGGAGATCTTCAGCGAGATTTAGACAGGAGGGTATTCAATGGCGGAACAACGCGCATACCGTGAGCTTAAGGAAAGTTGCTTGACCATGCAAGGAATTAGCAAGGAAGAAATAGACCAGCATTATGGCACCTTGTATAAGGGCTATGTCAACAAGCTGAACGAAATTCGCAGCAAGATGCAAAACGTCGACTTGGCGACTGCCAATCAATCATATAGTGAGCTACGCGGCTTAAAAACCGAAGAGACCTTTTGCCTCAATGGAACTAAGCTCCATGAATGGTATTTTGACAACTTGGGGGGCAACGGTGGTCAAGCCCACGGACGGATTCTGGAATTGATTGAACGTGATTTTGGTTCATACCAAAAATTTGAAGCCGAGTTTAAGGCAACAGGCTTAGCCGTGCGGGGATGGGTTGTCTTGGCTTATGATCTCGATGACGACAAACTCCACATCTTCGGACAAGATGCGCACAATGTCGGCGTGCCATGGGGAGCCTATCCACTGTTTGTGTTAGATGTTTATGAGCATGCCTATGGTATTGACTATGGGGTAAAGCGGGCTCCTTACATAGAGGCATTTATGAAGAATGTTGACTGGAACGAAGTCAACAAGCGCCTCGAGAAATATCACATCTAAAACGCCAATCCGCTTTCGCAAATATGCAATGCGTACGCAAAAAGCCCAGGATGATGCTGGGCCTTTTGCGTATACTAAGGCAGTGTAAGATTATTATAAAAAGCTAACAAGTTGTATTGACATTGCCGTAGACTCATTCATATACTTAACATCGTATTGACGAAGTTTTGTCAAAGTGTGCGTTTCTGTAAATTTGCGAGGGGGCTTGAATGGTGAAAGCTGAGGATGTATTACGGACAATAAGGGAAAAGAATATCGAAATGATTGACGTCCATATCATTGACTTACCCTGAACATGGCAACATGTCAGTCTACCGGTTAGCGAAGTGGACGAAGATACGTTTACGAATGGAATTCCTTTTGATGGTTCGAGCCTTCGAGGGTTCCGAGGCATTGAAGAAAGTGACATGCTAATGATTCCCGATGCAGACACCATGGTTGTCGATCCGTTTGCCTCGGTTCCGACGTTAAGTCTTGTGGCGGATATTACTGACCCTCAGCATGTTCCCTATCAACGGGATCCCCGCCGTATTGCCCACAATGCCGAAGAATTTTTACAAGCCTCCGGAATTGCTGACACGTCTTTTTGGGGACCGGAACTGGAATTCTTTATTTTCGATACCGTGCGCTATATCAATCAAGGTCACCATGCTGCATATTTGGTCGATTCCTCGGAAGGGTTTTGGAACTCAAATGCTGAGGGCAGTTTAGGCCACACGATTCGCAACAAAGAGGGATATTTCCCGGTGCCGCCGCTTGACAGCACGGCCGCCTTACGGACAGCTATGGTCAAGGCGCTGCAAAGCGTCGGGGTACGTGTCGAAATGCACCACCACGAAGTGGCGACAGCAGGACAAGGGGAGATCGACCTCCGGTTTAATACCTTAACGAAACAGGCCGACACGGTCATGATGTATAAGTATGTTTTGCGTAATGTGGCACAGCAGCATGGGAAGACCGTAACATTTATGCCTAAGCCTATTTTTGGAGACAATGGAAACGGGATGCATGTTCACCAATCTTTGTGGAAAGACAACAAGCCCCTGTTTTATTCAGAAAATGGATATGCCCACATGTCCCCAATAGCTCTCAGTTACATTGCCGGTATCTTGAAGCATGCGCGAGCGATTCTGGCTTTCAGCAATCCGTCGACGAACAGTTACCGCCGGTTGGTCCCGGGTTTTGAAGCTCCCGTGAATATCGTATTTTCCCATGGCAACCGTTCGGCAGCTATTCGGATCCCAGTCAATGACCGGGCGCAAGCCAGCCGGATTGAGTTCCGCACACCGGACGCCACCGCTAATCCTTATTTGGCGTTTTCGGCCATGTTGATGGCAGGGCTTGATGGCATTCTTCAAGGCTTGGATCCGGTCAAAGAGGGATTTGGACCACTCGACAAAAACATTTACGCATTGAGCAAGGCCGAACTCTCCACGATTCAAAGTGTCCCCGGCTCATTGGCAGAGTCTCTTGACGCCCTGGAGCAGGATCACGCATTTTTGTTGGAAGGCGGCGTATTTTCGGAAGACCTGGTCCAAACGTGGATAGATTACAAGCGGGTAAACGAGGTGAACCCGATCAATTTACGGCCGCATCCCATGGA
>JAKADI010000266.1 GCA_021820675.1 Bacillota bacterium
ATAAACTGTACGAGATTCGCCAAATCGTAAACCATACCCGACACACGGTTTTGTGCCCGCACCTCCCCGTTTATCACCGTTTCAACCGTTATCGTCTCCAACTCAGGAAATTCGTCAAGTGTTGCAATCCATGGCCCATAAGAAAAGAAAGTGTCATAACCCTTAGACCGTGTTAAAAAACGCGAATTTTTACGAAGGATATCCTCCGTCGTCATATCGAGAACCGGCACGATACCAAACACCACGTCCCGCCAGGCATGCTCCGGAACATTTTTACATGTTCTACCAAACACCAATGCAAGTTCCGCCTCGGCTGTTGTCCGTTCTGAAACCTGGGGAATTTCAATTATCTCACCCGGTCCGATAATACTACTGGTTGGTTTCAAAAACGTAGCAGGTTCTTCTGGTACCGTTTCGGACAAATCCTGGGCGTGCGCGCGGTAATTCAGACCAATGCCTGCAATGCGTTCTGGGCTAGACATTGGGGCCAGGATTTCAACGGCATTTGCGGGAACCCCCAGTGTCTGGATTCCCCCTAATGCCCGGATATCCGCATCAATGGTTCCGGCAATCCCGTCGCAGATAATATCTTCAAGCCGTAGCGGATACTTTCGGTGAAACTTTTCATTCACGTCCCACATCGTCACCACTTTGTCCCCCACCAATAACGCGGCCGACCGACGGCCATCATCCCGTCTAATGCTACCCCAACGCACGACACAATTCCTCCCCATAATCCCCATAAATGGTTATCGCGATTTATTCGTACAACTCAGAGTGGCAATTCGCCGAACTTCCGTGACGCCTCTAACCCAAATACAGTCAGACGGCACAATATCCACAACCGCCATACACGACAAAATTCCGCATAAAACACGCGTTTGCGTTTCATAACCCGCTACCGGAACATTCAGGGATCCATGGTTTGCGCCAACCGTGCGGACAAGGCAGACTAATCCGTCGATATGGGTTCCTCCAAATATCCCCTGATATCGCCTCCGCCCCCATCAAATCGCTTTTGGCTTAAAATCGGCTGAATGGCCCCCATCACGGATGTGCGGCATGTCGAGCTAGTGCGAGACGCACGCGGTGACGATTTCTTTGTAGGGGTTGAGGCCAATAATGCGTTGCCCTTTTTTATTTGCGAAATCCTTGTGTCACGATGTCATGAATCTCGTCACGCAACGCCCCGACTTTTTCCCATTGCCTGATACATCCATGCCCCAAGAACCGTTGTCGAACGCAGGTCATAGTCTTCGACTATAGGTGCCAGTCATTCCTAAAACATGGCACCAGCACTCACCAGGCCATCATCGTCATATTCTTCGCGACCGTTCCGTCGCGACTTAGACAATCAGAATTTCGCTCAGATGTTCGCCTCCGAAGTGTACGTCAAAGCATCCCGGTCAAGCCTCCATCCCCGATACCCACAATGTTTACCGCGGACCAATATTAAAGCCTTTTCCATGAGTGAGAGAAATTCACAACGCTAGGTTGTATGACTCGACTTTCTCAACGGCAGCCCGAAAGGGTTACACAAATCATTGTATTATATTCGTCCATATTGCAGTAAATATTTAAATTTTCTTATTGCGCCACCACAACAATGATTGCAATAATATGTGTGGAAATGTCACGGTAGGGGTGGTGATTCACATCAAGCGAAAGGGAGGTTCTGATAAGCTCAGGGCAATATTTCTGACATTCCCCAAAATACACCGAGTTACCCAGCGATAGTCCGCGTTTCCGAAGGTCTCCATCGTCTGAGGGCAGGGAAACGTTGGTTTTTGGGTCCATTCTCCGCAAATGGATCGGGTCCGATTTAAATTCCGAAGTCAACCGGGTACAGGAAAGGACTTTCCCCTGGGCCTCGCAGAGCACCTTGACCGTTCCGCAGACCTTGATCTGGGGCGTCACAACAGATGGCTGTGTGAACTGTTATGAGATGAACCGCCTTTGGGCCTACACCCTACCCTATCATGGCCAAACACCTATTTTTTTTCCATGATTACGGAGGTAGGGCGTCGGCGGACCTCTATTTTGTTGATGGAACAAAACGCCCCGATGGCATTTTCTCATCGCGGCAGTCTTAATCATTGAGACAAGCAATGTCACGGTTTATGATAACAGGAACCATTTGAAAGGAATCGGCGATTCCCGACGCATACCTGGGTCCGGGCGAGGAGTCACCCGAAAGTTAATCTTAAGGTAAGTGTTCTAACTAAATGCTAAAATCAGGAAGAAGGCGCGACACAGGTGTCGGGGAAGATACGACAAGACGAAATTGTCGAGATGTTGCTCCGTGAAACACAGTTGTCGATTCGAACGTTAGCCGACCGTTTTGATGTTTCACCCATGACCATCTATCGCGATCTACAGGCGCTCGAGGCTCAAACCCGGATCATCCGTACCAATGGTGGGGCGATGATCCGACAAAATCTCCAATACGGCCGCGGATGGTTGGAACGGTTACAAGAACAGAGCTTCGTTAAGCAGTTGCTGGGCCAGAGGGTCGCTGCCTTATTAAAACCGGGCCAGGTGGTCATTTTTGACGCGGGCACGACAGTACTTGAAGTCGCTCGCCACATTCCGGATGACATGAGATTAACGGTAGTGACAAATTCACTTCCCGCGGTCGCAGCCTTAGGCGAAAAGAAGAATATCGACGTTTTACTGGCGGGAGGCCAATTTCGTCCGGACACTGCGT
Source organism: Bacillota bacterium (assembly GCA_021820675.1). Taxonomy (GTDB): domain Bacteria; phylum Bacillota; class Sulfobacillia; order Sulfobacillales; family Sulfobacillaceae; genus Sulfobacillus. The sequence goes on from JAKADI010000266.1 coordinate 2,708, forward strand.
CGGTATTAGGCTCGTTTACCACAGCCTTTCTCAATCAAATCAATGCTGATGTGGTCGTCTTGTCAACAGCCGTCGTCAACCTCGAACACGGCCTTAGCAACTTTTCCATGGATTCCGTTGCCGTAACGTGCGCGAAGTGTGATTTTAGTCTGCGATTTTTCGAAATTTCAGCCCTCAGCCCTTATCACCGTAGCCCCTCTAACACAGGTGCATACCCTGGTTACAGATGACCGCTTACCGGAGTCGATGCGTCAGCAGATCCGGAACGCTGGGGTAGAATTGATTTTAATTCCCTATCGGGAAGAATGCCCTCGGGGCCTGACTCCAACACACACTCGGCGACATGAAAGCTGGCCGCCTACGGCAACCTAGATATCCGGAAGATCCCGGAATAACCTCATGCTCGGGCCTGGGACAACGCGGTAGGGGACATTCCCCACGACATAGCCTTGGTTTAACTGGAGAAAAGCGTGGATCTATTCCTCAATGGTGTTCAATGTGTGATGGACATACCCATAGCCGGGGAACATGAAAGCGAGAACACCTTCAGTATCGCAGCCCCCGTGGCCCCAACACCTGAAAGCGTGCACTCATCGAGTGTGCCCGCGTTCCAACCATGCTGTCAATGCGGGCCGCAACAAATTCGGTACACCAGTAGCACAGTACCAACTACCGCGGTCATACCATTCGCGATGATTATCCGGTGTCCCGGTAAAGAGCCCCCACGGTATCCCTGCCATTTCTGCCGCTTGTCGTATTTGCTCAATAATGTTAAGGACTTTGGCCGTCTGGCGGCTCTGTTCGCCATAGGATAGCGACAAGTCGGTGGGGCCCACAAAAATTCCGTTCAAGCCGGTCAATCGGAGAATATCCGGAAGACTCTTTACAGCTTCTCGCGTCTCTACCTGCAAGAGCACGGTGACATTGCGATTGGCGGTATTTAGGTAATCAGGTCCGCCGCGATACCCATATCCGGCCGACCGTGCGGAAAACGCCAATCCCCGCACGCCGTCAGGAGCGTAGCGAGAAGAGGCCAAGGCATTTTCCGCTTCTTCTACCGTCCGAATACCGGGTACCAACACCCCTTCCGCTCCAAAATCCAAGACCTGCCCAATCATATCCGGCCGACGTGGCAACACTCGAACCAACGCGGGTAATGCCACAGACCGAGCAGCGCGCAGTAAATGAGGCAATTCAGTCCAAACGGAACCATGTTCCCCATCCAACACCACAAAGTCGGCTCCAGCCAAGCCAATCATTTCGATCAAATCCGCCCAAGGCCCTCCTACAAAAATCCCGCGGAGTCCCCGTTCTCCCGTCTGTAACCGTATTGATAAGTGTTGCATGCACTCGCCTCCATCGTGACTTTGACGTGCTATGTGATCATCGGCTCATCCAGCTTCCATCGCCCGTGCCCCAGAGTCCGGCCAGAATATGCTGAAGAATTTCTTGGAATTCGGCGCCATCGTCTCTTAATCCTTTTGTGTTGTTCCTAACCATGCAGCCAGGTGCGAGGCAATTTACCTGAACATTATTACGGTCAAATTCGGGGGCCAACATAAAAGGTGCTGTCAGATTAGTATTGGTAACGGAGTCCCAATATTCATGAGGATATTCGCTCGCGGAA
>JAKADI010000267.1:0-651 GCA_021820675.1 Bacillota bacterium
GCAGTAGAATATCTCAGCATGTTGCTGGAAGCCGCCCACAATTTGGATGTACCTGTGGTGTCCACGTTTGCTGGTCGTCGATTGCATGCGGATTGGGCCGATAACATCAAAGTCTTCGCGGAAGTTTTTCAACCTTTGGCGACGAAAGCCGAAACATTGGGCGTCCGCATCGCCTTTGAGAATTGTCCCATGACCCATGGGTTTAAACCCGCCACCAATATCGCGTATGCTCCTTCAATTTGGGACAGGATGTTTGAGGCGGTACCCTCACCAGCTTTAGGATTAAATCTTGACCCATCGCATTTGGTTTGGCTGGGAATTGATCCGGTTAAGACGGTTCACCGCTATCATGACCGCATTTACCATGTGCACGCCAAAGATGCCGAGATATTTCGAGACCGGTTGGCCAATGAATCCTTGTTGGGAGAAAGTTGGTGGCGTTACCGTCTGCCGGGTTACGGGGAAGTGCCATGGAATAAATTTTTAAGCGCGCTGCATGAACACGGCTACGAAGGCGTGGTGTCTATTGAGCACGAGGATCCTGTCTGGTCCGGGAGCGAGTCTAATATTACCGAGGGTTTATTGCGTACCAAGGAATACTTATCGCCATGGCTATAGCCATCATAAGCCCCACAGCCCGGTGATTTACTT
>JAKADI010000267.1:661-4332 GCA_021820675.1 Bacillota bacterium
AGTGCTCCATTAACCAACGCCGGTATATACCAGTTTTCAGATGCCGCATTCTTACGACGGTAGGTCATGAAGGTAGGAGGGATTCAACAATGCAATGGGGTTGTCAAGCGTTACCATGGCTCCGCACGGGCACGGGTATTGCCGAAACCCTTGCAGATATTAAGCACGCTGGCTACGAAGGGGTTGAATTGGGTCATCGGTTTATGAGGGAGACACCTCCTCAACTCTTACACGAGATATTATCTCAGCAACAACTCAAATTGGCGGCAATGCATTGGTCTCCGCCTTGGCATCGGATGACGGATCAAGATACCCGTAAAGCTATCGAAGATGTGCTGCGATATGTTAGGCCTATTGGCGCCAGTATCCTTACCAGCAGTACGAATACACCAGAATTGGTACGGGATGGGTCCCTGGACACCGCCAAAGGTGTTAACCGCCAATTACGTCTGGCTCAGGATTTAGCCAATGATGCCGGCATCACGTTATTATTTCATAATCACGCTTGGGAATTTTCTTTACCAAAACTCTTCGACACGCTGACTGCCGAGATAAGTTTGGCTGTAGACGTGGCCCATCTCGAACGAGGAACGGGTCAAGCCCAAAATTTATTGTATGAATGGCGTGAACGGATTCGATATTTGCACCTTCGGGATATCGCGAATGGACATTGGACTCCAGCATTAGGACTCGGGAACCTGCCCATTTGTAACTGGATACAGGACCTCCAATATCAGGTCTTGTGGGCGGTAGTCGAAATGGAACCCGACCCCAAATTTCCGGACATTTCAGCAACATGGACCGATTCCCTCCAACATTATGCTCACCAGAGTTGCGAATATCTTAGGCGCTGCCTTAGCCATCGATGAACCATCATTGGATGCGCCAAGATATTATCGTTGGCCAAACGAGAAGTACCCGCATACTCATGCATGGCGGCCGGCGCCAAATTCGTCACATGAAACCATAGCTTCATGGCTATTAGCGCCCTGGATAGGTCATGAACTCTCCCGCGCCTAACCCTCACGGGTTGAGCCGGGGGAGAGTTCATCCTACGCCGTGTTGTGAGCAGAGGAAACAACAGGTATAGTAGAAGCATAGGATCCTTGATTTACTGGCAGTGAAAGCTACTTTTCGGTACCCCTACAGTTATGCTAGTTTCCAACATTCACAAACCGGAACGGAACGTGCAATCAACCATTGGAATCTATCGTTAGATGATATCAAAACGTTTGGGAGTGACTTATCCATGGCCCGGATGACGACGTCCCGCGATGTAGCTAGATTGGCCCGTGTGTCCCAATCAACCGTGTCCCGAGTATTATCTGGCAAGGGCAATGTCCGGCAAGAAACCAGCGAGCGTGTCATGACCGCAGCGCAAAGACTCGGGTATTATGTAAACGAGACAGCGCGAAGTATGAAAACAAAAAAAAGTAAAAGCATTGGTGTCGTTTTGCCCTCACTCTTGAATCCTTTCTTCTCTGAGACAGCGCATAGTGTTTACACGTATACTAAAGAACACGACCGAACCATGTTGATTGAACTAACTATGGATAACCCAAGGGCACATCAGGCGGTCGTCAAGGATTTGATTGGTCGCCGCGTGGAAGGATTATTATTAGGAGCGGTATCCACTGGCGACACATTTATGGAAGAATACTGTCAACACCCGGTGGTACCAAGCGTCATGTATAATCGCCGCTTAAGTAAAGATATCGGCAATTGGGTTGTGTCGGATAATAAGCTTGGATCCATAATGGCTACTACCTACTTACTCACTCAAGGTCATCGCGATATCCTCTATGTATCAGGAGATATGGCCTATTCTACCGCTGTTGATCGGCTGATGGGCTACAAATTTGCCATGGATAACGCCGGAAAAAAACCCCGGGTGGTGTGTGGGAATTACGATTATGTACAAACTTTCGAAGTCGTAGGGAATGTACTGGATGCGGAACATTTTAGACAACCGACAGCAATATTCGCTGGAAATGATTTGATGGCTCTTGCTGTCATCGGGGCCTTAACCAATCGAAATCTTGGTCCTAAATCAGACATCGCTGTTATAGGGTTTGACAATATATCGTGGCCCGCGCGTCGCGACATTAATTTGACCACCATCTCTCAGCGCCAGGATTTAATGCTTAAGACCGCTTTGGAAGGCTTGTTTGACCTCATTAATGGCCGCACTCATACTGTGCGTACGGTGATAAAACCCGAGCTTATTATCCGGGGCACAGCGTAATACGGCAACCGGAATGGAATTACTCGGTTGCGCCTCTAGCGGCACCTGCCGGCATGAAAATGGGGATCCTCCCATCTTTGAATTTGCTGTTTTGTGCGGCGTCGAAAACAGATGCGAGTGTCCAGTGCCCGCCAATTCCAACGATGTAGTGGCTTCGGGTTGATCGTATATCCGGCCGCGATTTGCGTGACTACTTTTTCTCCTGTTTTTTCTCCCTGAGCATGTCGAGCATGACTTGGCTCTTAGCTGTGGCGCCATGACGCGGTTGCTTCTACCTGGTATGTTCACTGCAACACTGGAGAGCCTCCCAAAGTGCTAGTTTTTGGGGATCACTATAATAGATCCCGAAATAAAGTTTATTGACACAAATCATTCAATAATATATTATCTGTTTAGCCGTGAATACGTATTCAAATTTTCCTGACAAACATCCCCTGGGTTTGTTTGCACGGCGCTTCGCAGTTATGGACGTTTCTTTCTTGTACCGATAGGATGGCGCCCGCTGCACAGAAGGACCCTAGCCATTCTTGCTGTTAACTAACGCGATAAACCATAGACATGCCCGAAGAGCCGTTTATTTGTTAAAATATTAGGAATATTCCTACTCTTGGAGGTAATAAAAGGACCTTATGGCCAAGTACCTCAAGAACCGAAAGATCGAAGAGAGATTTCAAGTCCGCAGGGCGGTGGCCTCCGCAGTCAGTGAAATTTTGCGTGACGTTCAGACCGAGGAAGATGTTACCTTAGGAGCACGGTCACAACGACGGGACTGTTGGAGCCCACCTTCATTCCTTGTGCCCCATGAAAACATCAGCACGGCCGCACAACAGATACTGGAAAACACCTGGCAGGACATTCCGTTTGCTCAAACCCCCATTCGCCAATTTGCGCAATCTCAGCCGATGAATACGAGACCCAAAACTAGAACACATGCCATGCCTGAACCGTGGATATCGGCAGACGTGCTTTTCCAGGGTCGTGAACCCATGGTGTTTAGGGAAACAAGGCTGTGTCGGCGCATCGCATCTTGTCCACAAACCGTGCAGACTGCATCGCGGGAGACTTGTGAGTCGGCAATTTCCTGAGAACCCGCCCACATCAACGAGTCATAACAAAGGCCCATGCCGCAATCGGAGAACGGGCACCCAGGCTTTGTGTTCGCGAAGGATTTCGGGGGCACACAGAATCATCATGAGGACATGAGGAAGAATACGGCGCTATAGCAAACAGAAAAACAGAATAGACCGCCATTAAGCCAATACACAACCAACGTTCTCTATCATAATCCACAACCGAAAGGGTCAGCCAGACAAATCTACTAAAGGAAAGAGGTACAAGTATAATGATAAGACAAAAAATCGTAGCGAGCGCAACCGGTGCCTTGTTCGGTGCTGGGTTACTTGCTGGATGCGGAGCTTTGGAGCAA
>JAKADI010000268.1 GCA_021820675.1 Bacillota bacterium
CGACGGCTCTCGACCCGTAATCCCAGATCCCAAACCGTCGTCCACCCTTGCGCCAAGGTCTTTAGGCAATTGCGCCAATTGACGGCTATTTCCCTGTCAGCACTTGGTTTGTGGTAAAGGTTAGGCCGTCATACCCGGTAAAATCGGCGTCATAACTAGGCGGGAAATTTTTAAAGACGTTAACTCCTAATTGAAGCTGGCTCGAAGTGGCTGTAGCCGCAGACGTCCAGACATGGTGAGGAACTTTTTGCCCCTCAAGAATCTTTACCGCATATTCCAAACCCAACGCCCCCAGAAGCGGTGGTTGACCAACTGAAAAGCCCCTAAACCCAGCCGCCTTTAAGGTAGGATTCAGCATCGCTAACCGGAAGCCATTCGATCCGCGACCTGTCGTGGGCACCAGACTACGGTGTGCATTTTGAAAGGCAGAAATTATACCGTAGCTACCTCCCTCACTCCAGATGCCATTGATATTGGGATAAGACGCAATGGCTGTAGAAAAGTTCTGCTCAGCAGTGGCCGCATCCCAATTCGAGTACATGGTGTCTATGATATGGATGTCAGGATATTTGTTAAACACTGACAGGGCTCCATCGTCCATTTCCGTTGTTACTGGAGCTCCCGCGCCTCCCAAATTGATCACGATATTTCCGTGTCCGTGTAGTTGTTGCACTAACCACTGGGCTCCGACTTGACCGGCTGTCGATTGATTGACCCCAACATTGTATGCATAGGGTGAAGACACTTCGTTGTCAAATGCCACCACAGTAATACCTGCCGCATGTGCTTGGGCAATAACGGGATTGAGCGCCGTGGAGGATGACGCTTCCATGATTATTGCGTTGACATGGGCCGCAATCATGTTGTCCAAAGATTGAATCTGCTCTTCAACGTTCCCGCCACCCGGAATGTTTTGAACATCCAACTTAACTTTACCATTGTACTGAGGCTGATTAGCCTCCACCTGTATAAGATTTTCCGCCTCTAATCGCCAAGGGATTTGGTTGTCCGGGACGCTAACCCCAATGACCCAAGGATGAGACGATGTGCCGGGTTTGCTCGCAGCACTTGGTGTTGATGCTTGTCCACACGCTGCCAAAATACCTGTGGCACACGTCAAAGCTAAGATTTTCACGCCAGCGGAAATGGTACGGGTACCAACATTCCCAAACATATATATCCTCCTTGTTAATCGTCTTATCTCGACGAATACTCTGATAGTCCTGAATTTCGACCTAAGTCCACACAAAGATACTGTCACAGAATCCTTATTTGATAAGGAAAATTCTAATATTTTGTAGCCTACCACACCACCTCCTCACCGTGTTCTTGTAATATCCGACAAATCCGCCAAAACCTTCTACGTGATCCGTTCCTTGAAATTGTGCTCTCCCAATTCGGGTGGGGTTTTCGGTTCCACCAAGTCTGCGTTTGCTATCCGCCAGGGAGGACGAATCGCCCATATGGGGTGTCCGTCGGTTCCCTCTTGTACCTTAATTAGGGATTGAGTCGCTTCTAATTGCGGATCTTTGACCAGATCCGCCGGCGATTGTAAAGGCGCATACGGAATTCCTGCCTCCTGCAACATCCGAGTTAATTCATCCGCGGGTCTCGTGACAAACAGAGTGGCTAACTCCGGCACCAACGTCTCACGTGCGGCCAGTCTACCCCGGTTAGTCTGCAGTTCCGGCCGCTCCGCCAAATCCGAGCGATCAAAAACCTGACACAAGGCCTTCCATTGTTTATCCGAGGTAATCCCAATAAAAATCTCTCGGCCGTCGTTCGTGTGGAACAGGTCGTAAATGCCCCAACCCATACGCTCTGATGTCGCTCGGGATGGATACGGCACCGGCTCTTCTAAAGACCAGCTATAAGCCGTCACGTGTTGGCCGACCCAAAAGGCCGATGTCTCGAACAATCCGGAATACACATGTAATCCCTGGCCTGTTTGGTCACGGACCCTCAACGCTGCTAACACCGCAATAACGGCATAGGTCGCTGCTCCCATGTCGATAATGCTGGCGCCCGCCCTCAACGGATGCCCTTGAGGACCCGTCATGTAGGCCAAGCCACCCGCCATTTGAGCCATTTCATCCAACAAAGGACGACCATCATAAGGGCCCGGCAGAAATCCTTGAATTGTCGCATAGACCAAGCGGTCATTCAAGCGATGCATGGAATCAAAGTCCACGCCCAATCTTTCGACCACCCCCGGACCCATATTCGACACAATGATGTCTGCGGTGGCAGCTAAGTCGTGGAATGTCCGTAATCCGTCCTCGGTTTTAAGATCCAAGGCGATACTTTCCTTGTTGTGATTCAAAAACGCAAAGATGCCCGACGACTGCTTCGCCATTGATCGCGCTTGATCGCCTCGGACGGGGGGCTCAATTTTAATGACCCGCGCCCCCAATTCTGCCAGGAGCAGACCTGCCGTAGGCCCTGCGACAATATGACCCAACTCTAAGCACACCAGGTTTTCTAAAGGTTTCATCGTATTACACAGTCTCCTTTATGCCACTCCTAAGAACTAATCGTATCTATGTCCGAGGAAGTTCTCCGGGCGGCCCATAAATCCACACAAGCCATAAAGGCTCATTACCGTTATTAATGTGTTGATGCTCGACCCCATCGGGGATCAACATGAAGTCATGTTCGCGAAACGGCAGCGTTTCTCCCTCAGAAAACACCAGGCCCGACCCTTTGAGGGCAATATCGATCTCTTCTGATCCTGGATGATTATGCAGAGAGCTGGATTCTCCCGGTTCAAAGATGGTCAGCCCGCCAACAAAGTGCTTAGAGCCTACCAATTCATGGTCTATCATGCGAAAAACTTTTCGAATTTGTCCTGGTGTATCCAATCCGAGCCATATCTTCTTCGAATCCTCAAAAGGGTTCAGAATGTGAATTTTCAACAATGATTCCTCCTCTTTAGTTACTCTGGACGATATGCGCGGCGCGCAAAATCCGATTCGTAGATGTCATTGATGTCCCAATGTCCCGCGGTGGGCACTGGAATGTTCTGGGTTGGCACATCAATCACCGTGGGCCGGCCCGATTCAATCGCTTGACGGAGCACCTGCCGGAAATCGTCGGAATCATTCACATGCAACCCTTCTGCCCCAAATCCTTGGGCGATTTTTGCAAAATCGGGACTATAGGGTTCTCCATCCTTAAAAAACTCTGTACCAAAGGCCGTTTGATAGTGTTGCCGTTCTAACCCTGCTATGGTCCCGAAAGAGGCGTTATTCATGACAACCCAAACAACGGGCAAGTTCTGTTCCACCGCAGTCGCAATGGCACTGAGTTGAGAACCCATGGCCCCATCACCTACAATCGCAATCGAGGGAACATCGGGTCGGCCCACTGCCGTGCCCACCACTGCCGCAGGGCCAAAGCCCATGGTGGCCAAGCCCCCAGGGGTGATAAATGTTCCGGGAATCGAAATGGGGAATTGTTGTCCGATCCCATTCTTGTTCCACCCGACATCGGTGACAAAAATGGTCTGTTCGGAAGTCACGGCACGAATGTCTGCCAAGATACGCTCAGGGCGCAAAGGATATTCTTGAGACTGTTGAACCATTTTCACGCCGTCTTCAAAATCTCGTTTAAATGCTATGAGCGACTCGCGTATGTCGCTGCGATTGGTCGGCGACACCGTTCGGGCGGCGTGGATCAGTTGCTGCAACGCGGCTTTGGCCTCGGCGATATAAGCGGCTTTTACCGGATAATTACGCGCCAGTTCCGTGGGATCGAGATCGATGTGGATCAATTCTGAAGGCGGAATGGCGAATGTATAGCGAGGGTCCCATGAACTGGAGTCGGCTTCCGCAAATCGTGTACCAATCGCCAAAATTCTATCCGCATTGCGGGTATAGTCATTGGTATAGGGTTTGGCCCAAAACCCCGTCATCCCAAGATTTAACGGATGCGTATCACTCAAAGCCCCTTTCCCCATGAGTGTGTGGGAAACGGGAATCCCGGTAATGTCCACCAGTTCGGTCAATTCGTTCGATGCCTTGGCTAACAGGATGCCCCCGCCCACATGAATCACAGGATGTTTAGCTTCATTAAGCCACCCAACGATTTCGGCCGCATCTTGGTCCGATATGGTCGGACCTTTGGGCAATAGGGGGAAATTCGGGACAACGACGCTTCGCTGAACATCCCGCGAAAATATATCCATGGGAACATCAACCAGCACTGGACCGGGCCGTCCCGAGGTGGCGAGCCTAAATGCCTGATAAATCACATCCGGCAATTCTTCTGCATGGCTCACTCTCCAAGCACGTTTGACAAAAGGCCTATAAATCTCGAATTGGTCTCCATCC
>JAKADI010000269.1:0-3209 GCA_021820675.1 Bacillota bacterium
GGGTCACCCATGGCGGGTTGAAGCGGTAGAGAGTGAAACGGTGCTTTACGGTTCTCCACTCCCATGGGGAGCGGCTCATTGCCGAATTAAACGGGGCCGTCCCATCGGTCACGGGTTTTAACCGCATTCGGATTTCATGTTCGGTCAACTCGTGAAGTATCGCTCGCATTGAGCGAGGTCGTGTAATGTTCTTCGCAGTTCCCGGCGCACACTAGCACAGACAATGTTCAGCAAACCCACCTGGCCCACGAATTCTCGGTATTTTTCAGGCAGGATGCCCCCCAACGACACAAGTCAGCCACCCTATTGCCCAGTCTCCCGGAGGCGTTGGGCCAAAATTTTTCCGTCTTGGATATTGGCCGTAACGGCTTGACGAATCCGTTCCGTGTCACCACTGCGCAGCGCATGAATCAACTCGCGGTGTTCGGTCACCACCAAATCACGTCGCCAGCCTTCAGGACGCGGAATTCCCATGGACGCTCGAATCGGACTGCGGATCGAATCATACAAGCGGATGATCACGGCATTTCCCGACCATTGAACCACGGTAAAATGCAAGGTCAAATCCAAGTCCCCCAAAGACCGCCAATCGTCGGACACGAAGGCCTGTTCCATCGATGCCACGATGTGCATGAGATCCTGATATCCTTCCTCCGTGATTTTGTGACAAGCTTCCTCAAATGCATACGTCTCCAACAACAGCCGCGCCGCATACAGATCCTCGAGGTCTTGCGCCGTATATCGTCGCACAAAAGCCCCCTTCCTTGGGATAATCTCCACCAGACCTTCATGCTCCAAGAGATGTAGGGCTTCCCGTACTGAGGAACGACTGACTTGAAATTCTTGTGCCAAGTCCATTTCCGTCAACCGGTTTCCCGCCGGTATCTGGCCATCCCAAATTCTGGGTCTCAATTCCTTCACAATTAATTCGGCCAAAGAATGTGTGATGATCATGCTATTCTCCTTCGCCGGTTTTTTGAATGAGTAATGACAAAGTATGTCCGAATACTCTCCAGCCATTGCCACCGTCGGGGTCGACCGGAAGCCAGCAACCGCCACCCATACCCAACGGACAACGAACGATACCACGGCGGCAGTAACGGCGATCGCGCATTTCGCGCAACCCATCCCGAACACGGCTTCTATCACAAATCCGGGTCCGGGTCAGGAACAATCGTCCTCTACTGCCATACTCAGTTCCCCCTTGGCACTGACGTCGGACGTGTTTTACCAGACAATTCCGTTGATGGAAGCCTCGGTATGGTCTCGGACCAGGCGTTCCTCTGCCTTTCACGTCCCACAATGACCTCATCATACCATGACTGAATGACGTCTTCATCGTCCACCTCTTCTCGCGATCTGGTTGACCATGGCATGTTAACGAGCGCGCATAAATTCGCAGTCCATTAAGGTGTCCACTAACCCCATTGTCATGATTACGTACACGTACGCCATCCCCCAACTCGGACAGCCGCCTTACAATACCGTGCCCAAAGCTTCATCTAAGACCTCTACAATTCGGTCAATTTGCGCCTGAGTAATCACCAGAGGGGGCGAGATCACCACGGTCGGACCGACCGCTCGGACAATCACTCCCTGTTTGCGCGCATAAGCCGCGACGGTACTGGCATCTGCCGCTCGTAATTGCACCGCCAGCATCATGCCCACCCCGCGAACCTCCTCTGCCGCGGAACCATGCGCCATGTGAGACAGGCGCTTAAAGGCATAGGCTCCCAACGTCTGCGCCCGTGCTAACAGACCCTCTCGTTCGATAATAGCCAAATTCTCGAGAGCCACCGCAGCGCCGACCGGATGCCCATTATAGGTAAAGCCGTGAAAAAATGGTGTTCCATCTAAAAGGTCCATCACACGCGGACCCATGAAGACCGCACCAAAGGGGACATAGCCGCTGGTCAGGGCCTTAGCGGTCACCACGATGTCGGGCTCAATAGCATACCGTTCTGCCGCAAACCAATGGCCTGTGCGACCAAACGCCGTGATCACTTCATCCAAGACCAAGAGGATATCATGGCGACGGAGTACCTCTTGAATCCGGGCCCAATACCCCTCGGGGGGTGGGATCATGCCGCCCACGCCCAATATCGGTTCGCCAATAAACGCCGCGATACGGTGAGCGCCCACGGTGGCAATCATCTCCTCCAGATCCTCGACGAGAATGTCTACCGCCTGAGATCCCAGGGGCAAAGCATGGGGGAGATGGAGATGCACGAAATCGCCAGCCAACGGCCCAAAACCTTGCTTAAGGGCGGGTATGCCCGTTGCCGCCAAGGACGCCGCACCCATGCCATGATACGCGCCATTGCGCGAGAGAATAATCGTCCGGTCGGGACGACCTGCGGCATACCAGGCGAGGCGGGCCAGTTTAATGGCAGTCTCGATGCCCTCGGACCCCCCAGCGGTGTAGAAGACGGTGTCCAGACCTTGAGGCGCAAGCGTTATCAGGTGTTCGGCCAATTCAATCGCTGGCTTATTGGAGAGGTCCCAAAAAGAAGAATAAAATTCCAGTGTCTCCATCTGCACTTGCGCAATATGCGCCAATTCGTGGCGTCCATGTCCCACAGCACATTGCCATAGGCCACAGGTAGCATCCAGGTATTCCTTCCCTTCCCGGTCCCATAACCTAGCGCCTTCCCCCTTCACAAAGACCACAGGCCGCACGGGACGTCCAATCGTCTGGTGTGGATGCAAAATATGGGCCATATCCAACGCTTCGAGATTTTTCATATCCGCCCCTCCTCGCCTTCACGGCCGATTTCCCCGGCTCCACTCTGTGTATCCAGTCATAGATTAAACACGACCACCGTAGGATAGGTCATGTCGTGAATGGCGTATTCCGGTCCCTCGCGTCCGATGCCGGACTCTTTAACTCCGCCATAAGGCATATTGTCGGCTCGATATGCCGAGGAATCGTTAATCATCACCCCACCCACGACTAAGGTTCGCGCGGCCTTCCAGGCCAAATCCAATGATTGGGTAAAGACCCCGGTTTGGAGACCGTAACGGCTGTTATTCGTCCAGGATAATGCCTCATCGAACGTTTCATAGGCCGTGATGCCAGCAACCGGGGCAAACACCTCATAATTTCCACGTTTCCCGCTTCGGTAACGTCGGCCAGAATGTGTCCTCGGTATTTATGATAAACCGGAAAACTTCTCGAGCCCACGATTCGCTCCCCATTGATAAAGAGC
>JAKADI010000269.1:3219-4328 GCA_021820675.1 Bacillota bacterium
GGGCAAACACCTCATCGGCCATCACCTGCATGCCCGGCGTGACATTAGCCAATGCCCAGGGCTCGAGCAGCGCCCCCTGGCGCTGCCCGGCCCGGATAATCTGGGCCCCTCGGGATAGCGCTTCCTGAATCCAAGATTCCACGCGGTCTACCGCGGCCTCATCAATCATCGGACCCACATCCGTTCGCGGATCTTCCGGATCGCCCACCACCAGTCGCTTCATCGCCGCGACGAATTGTTCTTCAAATCGGCGATAGCTGGGTCGATGCACGTAGATGCGCTGCACCGAAATACACATTTGACCTGCATATGCATAGGCTTTTTGCGCCAAAATTCGGGCGGTTTCTTCCAGGTCGGCATCCGAATGCACAATATTGGCCGAATTGTTCCCCAGTTCCAGGATTACGGGTTTCAAACCCGCCGCATGGCGAATGGCCTGTCCCACCCGGGCTGATCCTGTAAAGGAGATGAGTGACACTCGGGGATCGGTCACCAAACGGTGCCCCAACTCCGGTCCCGATCCACACAAGACCTGCAACCAGCCAGCGGGCAATCCTGCTTCCCAGAACAAATCCGCCACTTTAAGGGCTGTCAGGGGAGTCGCCGGGGCGGGTTTGACAATGACTGCATTCCCCGCCGCTAGACCCGGACCCACTTTATGCAACACCAAGTTTAAGGGAAAGTTGAACGGAGTTATCGCTAACATCACGCCATACGGCTTACGCAGAGTAAAAGCCAGCCGTCGTTCCGATCCTGGGTTTCCCGCAACAGGTATTTCTTGACCCGCTAAGGTCTTTGCCGCAATGGCCGAATAATAGAGCGTTTGTTGTCCCCGGCGAACCTCAGCTAAGGCGTCGGTGTAAGGCTTCCCCGCTTCTTGTGCCATTAATCGGGCAAACTCGTGGTCCAGGCGTCCCAGTTCATGGGACACTCGCAGCAATATTTCAAAGCGATCCTCCACGCTCATCGGCGTGGCCCAGGCGTGTAATGCACCATCCAGGGCCTGGTCAATTTCCACGTTTCCCGCTTCGGTAACGTCGGCCAGAATGTGTCCTCGGTATTTATGATAAACCGGAAAACTTCTCGAGCCCACGATTCGCTCCCCATTG
>JAKADI010000270.1 GCA_021820675.1 Bacillota bacterium
AATCCACAAGGTTATCCACAATTTGTGGATAACCTTCCTATAAATAATGAATGCCCCCGCCGCGCGGAGGAGTGGGTTTATGATAACAAATTCGGACAAGGCGCTCAATGAACTGGCAGAGAAAATTGGCTGTTTTAAATAGCGGGCCATTCTTGACCAGGCTAGGCTCAGTCGGTATAATTAAAGCACATTTGCGCTAAAGTCGGGGGGTGACTAATGTGAAGCGCACATACCAACCGAACCGCCGTCACCGGGCTAAAGTCCATGGTTTTAGAAAGCGTATGTCGACGAGAGCGGGCCGTATGGTCCTTAAGAAGCGTCGGCTAAAGGGCCGCAAGCGCTTGGCTGGGTAGTAATGGAAAATTTTTATCGTCTTAAAAGGCGTGCTGATTTTGGCCGTGTTTTCCGATTTGGGCGTACCGTGGGGGACCGTTACATGGTCCTTTTCGTTCTGTCTAATGGTCGTAAGACGTCGCGGATAGGATTTACCTCGCAACGCTCCGCGGGATCGGCGGTTAAACGAAATCGGATTCGTCGGCGGCTCAGGGCTCTTTTTTCCGATTTTGCAGAGTCTATGACGCCTTGTGGAGATTTGATTCTTTTAGGAAAAAAACCTATCCTGACGGAAGATTGGGACCAGCTTGTTCGTGCCTTTCGGAAATTACTGTTAAGAGCGGGATGTCTTAAGAAGCAGCGTTGAAAGTGTAAGGCAGGAGTAAGCGGATGAGAAAAATTATAATTGGATTGATTCACATATACCAAAAATACATCTCTCCGATGACCCCTCCCAGCTGCCGTTATCTGCCAACCTGTTCGCAATATGCTGTGGAAGCTGTCGCGAAGTACGGGGTGCCAAAAGGTGGCTATTTAGCTATTCGACGAATAATGCGGTGTCACCCTTTACATGAAGGCGGCTACGACCCAGTTCCATAGATCGGTGAGGAGGCTATAAATGGGTATTTGGGGCGGGTTTATGAGCCTAATCCGGGGAGCCTTTGTGGTATTCACGGGATGGACCCATAATTACGTGTTAGGGATTATCCTACTAACACTGCTGGTACGGCTAATTTTGTTACCGCTTGGCATTTACCAGGCGCGGTCAATGCAGAAGATGGCCAAGGTGGGTCCGAAGCAGCGTGAAATACAGCAACGTCATAAGGGAAACCCGCAGATGATGCAGTCCGAATTGTCTAAGCTGTACAAGGAAGAAGGAGTGAACCCTGCGGCTGGTTGTCTCCCTTTGTTATTGCAGATTCCAGTCATGTATGGACTGTTTGACGTTTTGAGAAGTTTTCGGTATGTCCATCACAATTATGGATTTTGGGTATGGCAAAATTTAGCTCATCCGGATCCCACGTTTATTCTTCCGATTTTGGTGGCGGTCAGCACCTTCTTCATGCAGAAGCAGACAATGATGATGACCCCGCAGCAGCCTGAAATGCAGCAAAGTCAGAAGTTGATGCTGTGGATGATGCCAATTGTCTTTGGATACGTAGCTTCCCGGTTTCCTGCGGGTCTTTCTGTTTATTATGTGGTGTCCAACCTGTTCCAATTGGGCCAAACGATGTGGTTGTTACGAAGACCGTTGGATGGAACAGCTGGTGGAGGGGCGCAAGCGACACGGTGAGGAAAAGGGGTTGAGGGCCGCGCATAGGGCGCGGCCACCTTTGTAAACATCGTGTTTATCGTATCACCGACGGAGGAATTATGCGGCAAACACCCTATTGGCTTAAGGGCTCCCTAGTGGCTTGTTTAGGCGATAAAGGGATCCAGGAGCGACTTGAAGAATTCATGAGGCTCATTGTGGCCGCGCCTTTAAATGTTAGTGGGTTTAAGACTAAAGATGAATTATGGGTTCATGGAATCTGCGATGCTGTGCAAACAATGCAGGGCGTGAATCTAACGCAATTGCATCATGCCGTCGACATTGGAAGCGGGGGCGGACTTCCGGGAATGATATTAGCCATTATGACCAGTTCGGTTGGGTGGACATTAATCGAATCGCGGCAAAAACGTGCCGAGTACTTGATGATGATGGCGGAACGACTGTGTTTGGAGAATGTCGACATTGTCCCGGAGCGAGCAGAAGACGCGATCAGAAGCCGGCGTGAATCTGCCGATGTAGTTACGGCCAGAGCAGTTGGCTCATTAAGCACTACCTTGGAATTGAGTATTCCATACGTGAAAATCGGGGGTCAGGGATTGTTTCCAAGAGGGCGGATTCGCCTGTTGCAAGAAATACAGGATGCTGAGGCGTTGTGTTTTGAGTTGGGGGCGGAGATTGAGCAAGTATCGGAACCGTATGGAGAGAACGGTGGTTCCCAAATCCTTTGCGTGCGGAAACAACGTGTGACCCCGGAGTTATTCCCGCGGAAAGCTAAATTGTTAGGGAGCAGGATTTAGGTGGTATAAATACAGAGATGGGCCTGTGATTGCGTATAATGCGACTTAGAGTTGCTCGTCCGGTAAAAGGATTGTTGGGCATCTTTGTGGGGCGAGGCATGACCGTGGGTAATTGAGCAAACAGGAGGCACTGGCGAATGGGGCGAATAATCGCAGTGGCCAACCAAAAGGGTGGAGTTGGCAAAACCACCACTGTCATTAATCTGGCAGCTTATCTTGCCGATTCCGGGAAGAGAGTTTTGGCAATTGACATTGATCCGCAGGGGAATTCGACGACAGGCCTTGGCGTGGACAAACAGAGTATGACGGTGTCGATCTACGACGTGTTGTTAGAATCTGAGTCAATTATGGAAGCGTTAGTTCCAACAGATGTGGTCGGACTACACTTAGTGCCGGCAACACTGGACCTCGCCGGAGCCGAACTCGAGTTATCGCAGACACCGGGGCGGGAGATGCGGCTAAGAAATGCGCTGCAATCCATTAAGGATCGGTACGATTATATTTTTGTGGATTGTCCGCCTTCACTTGGATTGTTAACGATTAATGCGCTCTGCGCGGCGGATCGTGTTATGATTCCCATGCAGTGCGAGTTTTTTGCATTGGAAGGGTTGTCACAATTGTTGTCAACGATTGACCTGGTCACCGCGCGGTTGAATCACCGTTTGCAATTAGAAGGTATCGTGTTAACGATGTATGACGGACGAACCAACTTAGCTGGGCAAGTGGCGCAGGAGGTCCGGCACCATTTTGCGTCGAAGGTCTATAGCGCCGTGATTCCGCGGACTGTCCGCTTGAGTGAGGCGCCAAGTCATGGACTGCCAATCATGCGATATGATCCGAAATCACGGGGCGCAGAAGGGTATCGGGCATTAGCTGAGGAGGTGGTGTCAAATGGCTAAGAACCGGGGCTTGGGGCGGGGATTATCATCGTTGATACCGGAGATTTCCAAGCCTCAGGATGATTCACACGAGATGGGTGGGAGCGGGGTCGAACAGTTACCGGTCGACAAAATTCGGTCTAGCCCCTTTCAACCCAGGCGGCACTTTGTCGAGAGTGAGTTAAACGAGTTGATAGCATCAGTCCGGACTCATGGTGTCATCCAGCCCATTGTGGTCCGGCCGGTGAGTCAGGAGGATGGCTACGAGTTAGTAGCGGGGGAACGGCGGTACCGTGCGGCCAAGGGGGCCCAAATGTTGGTTATCCCGGCTATTGTGCGAAATATGTCGGATCAAGAAGCTATGGAAATAGCATTGGTCGAGAATTTGCAGCGTAGTGACTTGAATCCTATGGAAGAATCGTGGGCTTATCAAAAATTAACGGATGAATTAGGATGGACACAGGAGAAAATTGGTGAAAGGGTGGGAAAATCACGATCCCACATCGCCAATTATTTGCGGATGCTAAGTTTGGAACCGGAAATTCAGGAGTGGGTTTCCAGTCAGAAATTAACGGTAGCCCATGCAAAATTTCTGTTATCGGTGGTACCTCCATTGCGGATGGTACTGGCAGCGAGAGCGGTCAAAGAAGAATGGACACTTCGGCAGTTGGAGAATCATGCTCACGGAGCATTTGTTGTCAAAGAAGGTGCGGCCAACAGTGATCGTGATATTCATCTATCGAGTACGGAAGAACAATTACGGCGTCGGTTTGGTACCAAAGTGCGCCTTAAGGGCAATTTAAACAAAGGTCGTATCGAAATTCCTTACTACACCGTTGAAGAATTGGAACGAATTTTGGATATTCTTGAAGAAAACGCTGATTCCGATTCAGGGGATTTTGTTGTGTAATGTTCCTTGAGGAACATTATGGATGCAAATAGGCGGGTGATGGAGAGAGGAGTGTTCCTTGAGGAACAATGCAGCATATCGTAGGCGCGCTGATTAATGGTCTGGGAATAATTTTCGGATCATTGATAGGCTGGCT
>JAKADI010000271.1 GCA_021820675.1 Bacillota bacterium
TCCGTCCAACGTCCCGATCAAGGGATAGATGGTGATATCGGGCATTCCACGCTGGCTGATGGGCACGGCCATTTTCTCCAATTTCGCCTGAAGCGCCTCGGAATCCGACCAAACGAAGTCGGCAATAGTGTCCAACCCGTCACGCGCAGGTTGCAGGCCAAACAGCCGCAAGATGCCGGCCTTTTCCTCGTCTGCCTCGACCACAGCTACCGTTCGCCCGCTTTCTTGAAGAAGCCGCGCCATGATGCTGATGGTCGTCGTCTTGCCGACACCTCCGGCGGTGGAGAACGACGCCACAATGCGATGGGTCCGTTCCGGTGGCTCAATAAAGCGCGATTCACGCGCTGTTGGCCGTTTCTCTCGTGGTGCGATTGCCTGGTCAGGCACCGATTCTTCATCCCAATCCAGTGATTGACGGGCAATCGGGCGCTCTAAGTCTTTATCCAGCGATTGCATCCACTGAATCACGTTTCCCGGCACCCGCCCATGCAAAACATCCGTATCGTCTTCCGTTTTGACCTGCTCAGGCGCTCCCAATACCGCCCGATGGGGAATCGCCGCCAACACGGATGAATCGTGTCCATCGTTTCCGTACACCGCAATCAGCCGGTCCATCTCATGCGCAGCCGCTAGTGCTTCTGCCTCTTCGCGGGACTGCGCCAAGTAAATCGGCTCCCATTGAGTTCGCAGCCGCTCAGCGAGGCGCTCTGCTATCGCGTCCTCAATCCAAATGAGCGTAGGTGTCTCCCATGTGAGTTGCATTTCACTGGTCCTCCTCAATAATTTTGACGCCTATTGCGGCGCGAGTTGTCACAGCGGCAAGGATGGCCCGCAATGGTTCATCTTCCGCGGCACTCGCCCGGTCCATGATGCTCGTCCAGCGTTCGCCGACAACGCGTTCCCATTGCCGCTTTTGGGGCTTGGTGATGCCGTAGCCCACCCCGACCCACAGGTGCCGATCCGCTACCAGCCATTCGTTGGCCTGGGTCCACTGCTGCCAACGCAAGGCCAAGGCTTGGTGGTATTCATAAGGGCCGGAAACCAGCACACTGACGTCCGCCATCGCGGTGACCCAGGCGCATTGCGGGTCCGACCATCCTCCTCCTAAATCGACGACAACATAGTCATATTGGCGCTGTGCCCAACGAATCAAATCATCCATCTCTACTTCCGACCACACGATAGGCCGTTCGGGAAAGTGTCCATTCGAAGTCAATACGTGGAATTGGACCTCGTAGTGCCAGACGCGCTCAGCCCACCGGCGCACCTCCCGAACATCCGGCATCTGCGGAGTTTCCCAGCAATGGTCGTTGGGTGGCTGATCACCCAACCACGCACTAACTGCCCCGCGAGCATCCCAATCCAGCAAGAGCACCCTCCCTAATTGTGTGAGCGCACGCGCCAACTGCGTAGCCACCATGGTCGATCCCACGCCGCCTCCCATACCCTGAACGGCGATCAACTGCCGTACCGCATACGACATGGGCATACGTGGAGGACGTGCAACAGGTGAAGTATCTTCGGCGTCGGTCTGTTGCTTCTGCGGTTCACGGTTTCGCTCTTTGGCAACGCCGATCCCAAACTTTGGCCGACGCTTAAAGTACGAGGCCTCCCCAATCGGCTGGCGTTTGTCGGGTGTAGAGGGTTCCTCGTGCGGGTCGTGGTGACTCCGATACGGCGCCATGGCCCAAGGGCCCTTGGGGTGTTGGATGACATCCGCAATCTCCACGATCTGCTCCTGACCAATCGGTTCAGCCTGTACCACGTCGTTGATTCCTAAATCTGCACAAAGACGCATGAGACGGTCGCCGGGGGGATCGATTGGTTCAGTAATCAGCACGATGCGCGTATGCACCGTACTGGTAATGCGCCGAATCCACTCGTCCAGCGAACGTTCATGAACCACGCCTTGAGAGTGTCGCGTCAACACCACCACATCCGGGGCATCGGCCTGCCACGCATCAACCATTTGCGCAGCCAAAAAATTGGCCTCTTCAAACCGCTCCTGCGGCAACAGGGCTTGCAGTTTCGGGATAATCCATCCACAAAAGCGGGCCTCATCGACAATGACAATCCTCATCCATTGAAGCCTCCATTCTCTGCTTCTATTTTGACACACTATAGTAGTTCTTGCATCAAATTTATAGCGTATATTTACTTTGTGCGACATTGGCCACTGATATATGATAGGCTCAACAATAAAATCATCAGGAAAGGAGCTGGGTATCATCGCAACGCGAGTAAAGCCCCAATTTAACACCATCAAAGTCGTTAGGAGCACCATGGGTCTCACACAAGATCAATTAGCTAAAAAAGTTGGGGTCACCCGAGCACGATTGGAACAAATCGAAAACTCCAAGCGTGAGCCGCGTCTGGGAGAAGCAAAACGACTGGCTGAGGTTCTCGATAGCAGCATTGAAGAATTATTTCCATCATGACGGACGCCCGTTGCGTGCATTTCGCCCCTTTTGTGGCACAATAAAGTAAGGAAGCCACTTAAGGAGGAATTATGGCTAATTCCAATAAACCACGCACGCGGCGCACACCCGCGTCAACGGACAAAGGTAATGTGGTTCTGAAAGGCCGCGCGGTGCCTATGAAACTCTTCCCGTTCGAGACGACCGCTGAGCAATTAGCGGCTCGTGTCATCGAGGACATCGAGTCGGGTGAGTTAAAGGTGGGCACCGTGCTCCCTGATCGGAATGCATTATCGTCCTTCTATCGCGGTAAGTCTGCCATCAACCAACGTGCCGTCGGTGATGCGCTTTATATTCTCGCATTTCGGGGATATGTGACACTCGGGACTGAATACAATAATGTTCATCGTTATATCGTAACCAAGCCGCATCGCTATGAAAGCAATCGGAACGGATTGTCTGCTGACCTCATGACCAAAATCATGCGCCAGTCAATTCCCGATGCGACGGAGACTCCCCAACCTTTTCCCCTTATGTGGGAACCCATTGCCATCAATACCACAGCGATTCCCGATGAGTTTGTGGCTGATTTCAGCGAAGGCCGCACGGTCGATAACGTCAAGGTGTTTCATTTTGTTGATCGTGTTTGGTCGGCTCGAGATGTTGTCGCACGTCACGAAACATGGGTCTTTCCGTATCCCGAACTGGCCATGGAAGTGATAAACCATATTTCCGCTAAAAGCCCCGCAACCGTGCGGGATTTAGCCACAATCATCCCCGTATCTAGAATCGACGAGACGTTCTCGGTGCAGGTCGCATCCCCAGAGCAACGCGGCGATTTCCTGGTCGGCAGTAAATGGGTGGAACCATTTACCATCGTAACCTTCCATCGCCGCGCATATGATCGGAACAACCTTCTCGTCTTTGCTCAAATTAGTGATTATCGGGCCGACCGATTTACCTTTACCTCGCAGCACGGGTTTGTGCCTAACGGATCGTGGTTGCCGCAACCATGACTCCTCAATGACGCAGAGAAGATGATATCCGAGGGACTAAACCACGGTCTTGACGCCGTGGTTTAGTGCTGTCATAGCCGTGATAGCGTCTCGCCATTCCTGCGTGCACCGCTCGACTCTGTTGACCGACCACTCAATCATAACCTCAATATTATGGCTTAGGCGCCGCTCCAGTGGATCGACGGTAAATGTGGTAAATCCCGTCGTCAAAGGGTCGCGTGCGTCAGTGCGATACAAAAGAACGTATTCGTTATCCCCCACCCGGGTGGTCCCTTGCCACACACGGACGGGCATACAGATTGTCACTGCGCGGGGCATGTAGCCCAGTCTCCATCTCAGGGCCACGTTGTCCTGCAGAAGATACTCCTCCCGCATGAATTGCCGGTGCAGGTCGATGACTTTGACTTGCGCTGGATCGGGCCTTTCCCAAAGGGCCCACCGTGCCGAATCTTCTTGCGAGCATCCAGATCCAGTCAAAGACTTCGTTCCCAACGATATGCTCATAATCCAATCCCCTCCTGCATTCAGTGTGAACAAGTGCGTTGTCCGCGCGCAAGGGTGTGTGCAGACTGTTTATGGGATCACGTTATCAAAGGAGAGTGTCACAATCACCAAGAAATTACGTCACAAATTGGTTACATTTATTTCCTTTGTGCTTCAAACTGGGGCACAAAAACACCCTCCTTAATCGGAGGGTGTGGGTAAGCTCGGTTCTAATATTCGTAGGGGTCATGAACCACATTAGCGGAATGAAAAGTTAACGCTGCGGTAAATGGGTGGGAGCCATGAATCGCCAGCCCCATTGCCACCGCCGCTACTCCCAATCTTAAAAGCCACTTGGTCAGCACAGGCCTAACCTCCTAAAATGCGTATCGGCTACTAC
>JAKADI010000272.1 GCA_021820675.1 Bacillota bacterium
CATCCAATACCTCAACCGCCGCGCCGCGCCGAGCCAGAAGGTGGGCTGCCGTCGCTCCCATCAGCCCCCCGCCGACAATGATTGTGCGCATAATCCGCCCCCCTTTTAGCCATGGACTTCGCCCTTCCGAGTCGATTATCCTGTACATGAATTCACCCATGGGGAGGATTCTCATGCTGCCGCTGCGCTCGATCCAATTTACATGGCCTGACCCGCGGCCTGGCCAGTTTCCCTGGACCATCCCCGCGTTTCACGGGCTGGAGTCCCTAACGTTTGAGAATCCCGTCACGTTCTTGGTGGGGGACAACGGCAGTGGCAAATCCACCCTGCTCGAGTCACTGGCACAGGCCGCTGGTTTCAATCCAGAAGGCGGCAGTCAGCACGCCAACTATGACGCCGTCGAGACAGAGGCTCCACTCAGTCAGACCATGCGGTTGATCTGGAATCGCCGGGCCCGGAACGGATTTTTCTTCCGCGCCGAAAGTTTCTTTTCCTACGCCAGTTATGTCGATACCCTGGGCTGTCTGCGTTCGTACGGCGGCAAGTCGCTTCACGCCTCATCTCACGGAGAGTCATTCTTAGCGTTGTTCCGCCACCGCCTGTCCGGCCGCAGAGGGCGGGGTCCCTCAGAGCCTACCTTATATCTCTTTGACGAGCCGGAAGCCGCCTTGTCGACCACCGGCCAGTTGGCCTTCCTGCGCCTCCTGAATGAGTGGGCCGGTTCTGGTCACATCCAGGTTATCGCCGCCACCCATTCGCCCATTCTGCTGGCCCTCCCCGGCGCATCCCTCTATTCTTTCGATTCGTCTCCGATTCAACCCACCACCTATCGCGAGTCTTCACCCTATCAGCTGACGCGGGCGTTTCTTGACAATCCCGATCGCTTTTTGAAGGAACTTTTCCAAGACAATGATCCCTCTCTATAGGTGGCGTTGTTTACGAGCAGTAAAGGGTACCGCCTCGCACAGCATCACGAACTACGGAGCATCCGGAAGAATGGCATAGAGACGGTAATGGGACGGACCCGGAAAGGTTTTGATGAGTCTTGTCCACGAAACGTTTCCTGCCCAAAGCCCGGGATATTGCCGATTAATCGCATTCAAAGCCCCCACTCCAACCGGCTCCGGGACAAGAAAGGCATTCACCTGACCAAGAGGATTCAAGAGAGCCGCCTCAAAATTCAAGTCAGCCGTCATGAGGAACTGATTCGGCCTTTTGACATATGGCACGACCGCAAAGGTCGTAAAGGTGTCGAGCAAAACTTTGAGGTGTGCATGCGTGTTGATGTAGCTGGCCATATGGATGTCCTCCTGAAATGGATGCACCCGCTGCCCTTTCAAGATTTGCGCGATATAACGGTGGTCTCCCGTCCCCCACCGAGGTGACTGGAGTGCCTTCCATGTGCCGACATTTCCCAGTAACAGGATTACGGTTGCCGCCAGAACGGCCACGCGGCGGTGGCGTCGCACATTCTGAGCAGCCATTGCCATCAAAACATAGCCGAAGGGAACGTAATATATAAAAAATCGTGCCCAATCCGCAGACTTGCCCATGTACAGAAGGGCTACCTGCAATACCGGTGCCCCTATGGCCGCACCCGCTATTGCCAGTCCACCTCGGTGCGATTTGCGGACCTCTCCGACCAGGACCGCCACAATTGCTATAGCCACGGGGAAGAATAAGATCTGCCAGTGTGCAACCATGAGTATCGAGTGGAACAAATTCTGATACGCATAGCGGGTGGCCGGCGTCGTATAGCTTCCGGTACCAGTCTGGGCCAGATTGCCGTAGGGTGATAGCAAAAAATACAAGGGATTATGCATGATGAGCCAGTTCGTAAACATCCAGATACCGGCAATATATACAATGGGCAGCTCAAAGACCAAGAGCATGCCCTCGATGTATCCCCGAGATCGCCCCTGACGGATTAACGCGATAATGAGACCCAATCCGGCGAACGCAGCCACCGGCACGGCCTCGTACCGCAGCAGAAAACCCACGGCGAGCCACAATGCTGACCGCACCAAATCCTCGATGTTGTCTGTCTCGAAAAAAGCGAGGAGCCCTTCCGCCATCCCTAGCAACACAGCCACAAGCATCCCATCAGACATTCCGTTCGCGCCATACCACAAAATCAGAGGATTCAGTCCATAAAGCAGAGTCCAGACCCAACGAGTCGCTCGAGGCACCCTGAGCCAATCCAACGCCCGATACAGATTCGCGAGGCCCACACCGTAAAAGGCTGCACTCACGATGTTCCCCGCAAATCCTTTGGTTACCACCGCTGGCCACCAATGGTGCAAAAGGGTCAGAGGAATCTCCAAAAGACTCGGCAAGGGGTTCCAGACAAAGCCGATGGCCGCGAAATGAGGGTGTGGACGCAAAAAGACATAGTAAGCACTCAAAACACGCGAGTATCCATCGCCCGGAATGATACTGTTATAAAATACGGTATGCCACCCCAACACCATGGCCGCGACGAATCCCCCAACAGCCAGGTACCACGGGTCTCCAGTTTTTCGCCGGGGATTGGTTAAGGCGGGATCCGTCAGCAGCTCACGAAGGACCTCAGAATTCTCCATCAGCTGCCGCCCTTTAGTCCGTCCGCAACGTCTGCCTTAGTCAGCCCGTGAATCGTCTTCTCCCAGAAAGATGGTCGGGTGAACAACTGCAGAAATCCCTTCCAACCGGCCACCGACATGAAAGTCCAATAAATAGGATTTAAGGTGGCATACTTCACCAATCCCCAGTCCGATCGCCGCGCCAGCCCGGACACATTGGTGTACATGAAGGCAAAGTTGCCGAGCGCCAAATTGAGAAATGCCAAGTAATAGACCCACGCAGGAAACAGGGCGTTGGCAAACGGTGTTCCCATCAAAAACCACGCGGTCGTCAAACCCCATAGAAAGGGATTAAGCAAGAAGGTCATCGGCGTTCCCAAAATAATCGCCTGAAACGCCACAAACCCAGGCACCCCCAAATCCCGCACGAGGCGTACGGGATGCCGCATATGTACGATCCATGTCTGGATGTATCCCTTCACCCAACGCGAACGTTGACGAATCCAATTCACGAAATCGGAATTCGCTTCTTCCCATGTCGTCGAGTCCATCACCACGGTGCGATAGCCCAGCCGCGACAACCGAATCCCCAAGTCCGCATCTTCCGTGACGTTAAAGGGATCCCATGCCCCGATTTGGCGGAGGACGTCCCGGCGAAAGTGGTTGGACGTCCCCCCCAGCGGAATCGGCAAATCACGGACAAACAGGGCCGGCAGCAACTGGTCGAACCACATCGCGTACTCGCTGGTAAACCACCGCGTCAAAATATTTTGCGATTGGTTATAGTACGAGAGCTTGGCTTGTACGCATGCCACGCTGTCATCACTGTGTCGGAACACCTCCACAGCCTTCAGCAGCTGGTCCGGGTCCGGTGCATCTTCGGCATCAAAGATCACCACGTACTCGCCCCTGGACTGCCAGAACCCAAAATTGCACGCCTTAGGCTTGGTCCGGGGTTCAGACGCGGGAATGATTAACAACTGAATGAAATTGGGAAGATTGATGTTGCGCGCAACCTCAATGGTTTCAAGGTCATCTGCTTCGAGGAGAAATTTCACATCCAGCAAGTGCTTAGGATATCTCAAATTTGTAATGGCCCGGGCAATCTTGGGGAGCACCGCGGCTTCCTTATATAACGGCACCAAGATGGTATAAGTCGGCAGATCGTCAAGGGAGAGAAACGACAGCCGGACAGAACGCACCACTTCGTGCCGCGGAAAACGTGATGAGATAAACATCAGCCATAGGCGGTAGATTGCATTAAGCGCGTATGCGGCCTCCACCAGGGCGTTGAGCGCCGTCAGGGTTGCTAACCAATTGCGGGCCATCGACGCGACAAATAGGATGACAAAACCGATAAGGCTCAGCTTCTGTGTGCCGGTCAAAAGAAAATTTGCCGATTGTTCCGGGCTTCGCGACATGATCTCTTCCCGGCTCCGCTCCGCATATTCCCCGTTGTAACGGCGGGCATACGTGATGGCCATGTCGCGGTATCCGGTCACAAAGAGGCGGACCCGCCGAGACAAAGCGCGTTCCACGGCCTCCCGAACGCCTTCTCGAAGGGGGTCGACCATGGCAATGCTGACCTCTTCTGAGTCGCAGGCCACCGGGACCACCATATTGCGAATCCAAAATTCTTCCCCTAGGGCGTCCCACGCTTCTGACGGAGCCGTGAGGCCACTAATCGACAACTCGATGAGTGGATATCCCGTCTGAATCGCCAGGGCTTCCGCGACATCCCAAAAAT
>JAKADI010000273.1 GCA_021820675.1 Bacillota bacterium
GCGTTCCTTGTCAGGTTCGCCCCAGAGGCTTACAAGTCCTACTGCCGCCGCCGCAGGGTACCGTCGATCGTGGTCATGAGGATTTGACATGGGGCACCTCGCTTTCGATTGATTCCCCCACCCGAAAGGCATGATAACCCCAGGCAATGGCTAAGGCCGTTAAGCACAACAACCCCACAACAATGAGATACTCTACAATGGTTGGGCTGTAATGCCCGACGAGTTGAAAGGGTGAGGCCCCTGGAGTGAATGTACCCAATGCAATGCCTGGGGGCAATTGGATCAAGGGATTAATAAACCCTGGAACAATAAGTTCTATGCGAAAGGCATAGACTCCGACGAGAATTAATACGGCACTCGCGACTACGTAACCGATTTTACTGCGCAATTTCGAGGAGGCCAAGACAACAAATGGTATTAATCCTCCCACCACCCATTCGAACCAGAAGGTAAACTGAAAACGTCCGCCGGGCAGAACCAACGCCAGTACCGCTCGATCCGTTGGTATGTTGTCCCACAGAATGGTCACATAGTCGCACCCGACAAAAAACAGATCAATGGCAAGTGATACAGCCATCAGGCCTGCGAGCCAACGCCACGTGGAAGACGGGATGGTCACTCCGTGATATTTTTGCAAAATCCATGCAATCACTACAATCAGCGCTGTTCCTGAGACAATGGCGGAAGCGACAAACATGGGGGGCAACAAAGCGATATTCCACCAAACCCTTGCGAATTGCAGTCCGAAGAGAATTGCCGTAATGGAATGCAACAACACCGCCAGCGGCAAGGCGATGTACGCTAATACTTTAAACAGGCGCTTATGATCAGGATGACGGACCATGTAATAAAGTTCGGTTGCCGAAAACAAGAAATATATCGTAATAATCGTCACGTCCCACTCCAACGGTGAAGTCCAATTGGGGTACAAGAACAAATTTAATATTCGAAAGGGCTTACCCAGATCGGGAATAATCATCAGCCCTCCCGCCGCCGAAAAGATTGCGGCGGTCAAAACCCCGAGTCGAGACAAGGGACGCAAGGCTTCAATGTGAAACACTTCAGCAGATGCCGAAACAACCAATCCGCCCGCCGCCAGCCCGATGAGGAAGGCAAAGGTAATAATGTACAATCCCCACGACACCACGTCTCGCATCCCGGTAACCGCCAAACCATGTTCTAGCTCATAGAACCACGCAACTAACCCTACTACCACCAGCGCACTCGAACCCCAAACCCACGGACTCCGTACCATTGGGGTCGATGCCCTCACCACATTTTTGCTGACCATGGTTGTTCCTTGCCCTCCTTATTCACTAACTTTGTCGGGATGCCGCACCGGCAAATAATAAATGTTGGGATCGGTACCCAACTGCGCCAGCAATTGCGACGCGCCTTCTTCATTAATCAGCGTCGATACTTCACTTTGGGGATCATTGAGATCTCCAAATACCCGTGCCCCTACGGGGCATACGGCAACACAAAAAGGTTCCTCACCGACATCAATGCGTTCCACACACAGTGTGCATTTTTCCATCACGCCCATGGGACGCACGGGTTCGAATACCAGGCGTCCTTCCGTTCGATAATCCTCACCATACCCGATAATGAAATCGGGTACTCGTTCGCCCGGTCCCCAGTTAAAAATGCGCACACCGTACGGACAGGCCGCCAGGCAGTATCGGCAACCTATGCATCGTTCGTAATCGATCAGGATAACACCGTCCTCGCGCCGGAATGTCGCTCCTACGGGACAAACTTTCTGGCACGGCGCATTATTGCAGTGTTGGCAAGCTACTGGCAAGTAAGCCAGTTCCAAGTTCGGGAATACCCCATGAGGCACATCAATAGCCGGACTCGCCGAGGTTGCCACCTGCGCCGAGCCATTGGGCTCGGTGGTCAGAATGCGGTTCCACCAATATCCCAAGGGCTCATCATTAATCGCTTTGCATCCCACAGCACAAGTCCAGCATCCCACGCATTTATCCTTGATCAATCACCATTGCCACGTGTTTTGTCATAGTGGATCAACCATCCTCCCTTTGTACTTGAACTAAACAGTCATAGTAGGCGGCATTGGACCGAAAGTTCGGAATTATCGACTGAGCAGGATTCGCGATTTGGTGCGTGAGGTTGTTGGGATGTCCCTCAATATATTGATGCACGCGGACCGTATCCCACCCGCCTTGGTAACAATTCACAATGCCTGGCTTAATGCCTTCGGTAAAGCGCGCACGGACCTTTAAGATGCCGCGATCATTGAAGATTTTCACGACATCGCCATCTTGGATGCCCCGGTCGTGTGCATCTTTGGGATTGATTTCTAAGAACCCCTGACCCGAATTGTTAATTTCCTCAAGCCAGGGGAGGTGGGTATACTGAGAGTGTGTGCGAAACCGCGTATGGGTGGACAAAAAAATCAGCGGGTACTTCTTAAAGAGAGGATTGGACGCCGTCGCTTCTATGGGTTCCTGGTAGTCGCAGATCTCTTGATGGTACGGCACAAGCATTTCCACGTAAAATTCAATTTTCCCGGATTTTGTAGGGAATTTTTTGTCAAAAAACGGCACATAGGGAATGGTAGGCATGTTAAGGTGAGGAGCTCCGTGCGTTAGTTGCGCAAAGGTTAGGCCTTTCACCGTCGGGTCAGCATCTTTCTGTCCAATGCGTAAGATCATACGAATATACTCGTCCGGTGTTTGATTAAAGTACGACCCCACGCCCATTTTCTCCGCAACCATCCTATCAATGCAACAATTTCCGTGGAGGTCGACGCTGACCCCCTTACTCTCATGACTTTAAGCCACGATTTAGAGAATGCATGCGACCAATCCGGATTAGTATCCGATATTTCTGACTTTATTACTTACACTCCACTCATCGAAAAAGTCGACAGCCTTGCCGCATCAACGCCGCGGTCCACTAAAGACTGTTTTTTAAATCCTCAAAGACATTGAAAAGGTTTCGTCAAGGCATGTTTGGCGGTCCAACAGTCTGCCGAGAATCCGCTGTCGTTGAATCCACAAGAGTCGAAGACACTGGTGTAGATGGTGTCGATACATCCGTAGGTTGCGAGATCCCATTAATAGTGTTCTTAAAATCGCGAATGGCTTTCCCCAAACCGGATCCAATTTCGGGCAGACGTTTCGGACCAAAAATAAGTAACGCGACTAGCAATAAGATAATCACGTGCATAGGACTCAAGAGATCATCAAGCATCACAACACCCCCCCTAAAATGGTCCGAACAGCCAACACCGTGAGTGCTCTATACTCAAAACAATATGTGACCAGAAAATATCAGACTGAATTGCGCGTTAATTTTGAGGCCATACCCTTCTTTTCTCGTCGCGTCGTGAGAAAGATCCTCAGGCTAATTCTTTTCAGATGACATTAAATTTAAATGATGATGCACCGTGCCTTTTTAGCCTCTTTTCTTGGATGCAACATTATTTACCTAAAACATAGTTCACCCATTGTCTTTATCATACGGTCTTATGGACCATAAAAAATCGACCATATGGCTAATGGCTAGGTCAAATTCCTGGACGGCCCTGAAACTCATTCCAATGTTAGTGCCTATAGAGCTTCTCATGAGAGGTCGTGGGTAGTCAGATAGCTGCCTTGTGAAGCAATTGTCACCTTGTGATATGGAACACAACGTGACGTAGGGAATTTAGCTAGGTTAAGCATAGGATCTCGGCCAGTTCCCCTAGCATCGACTGCTTAAAATCTTAAAGTTCCAAAGGAGGTAGCTCAATGCTCAAGCATACAAAAAGATTCTACGTTCTCTTCATCGTGATCGCATTAATCGGCAGTTTAACCATGGGAGCCTGCGGGTTTCATCTTAGCTCCCAGGCCGTTCCCCCTAAGAATTATACGGGAACTGCCATCTCCCTGCTTAACCAAATGCCGCGACCAATTGGCATCATCCGTCATGAAAGCGTGGTGTCAATTCAACTGTACGCCGAAGAAACAGAGGTTTCGATCGCGCAAGGCGTCAGATTCCTTGCTTGGACATTCGATTGCACGGTGCCAGGCCCAATCATTGAGCTTCGCCAGGGGGAAGACGTGAGTCTGACCCTTCACCGTCTCGATCCTCGTATGACTCATTCGATCGATCTTCATGCCGCATTCGTCCCGCCAAGCCATGACTTTGCCCCAGTGCTCCCGCGGCAGTCGAACACACTTCACTTTGCTGCAGGTGTTCCGGGAGTATTCATGCATGTATCATTGCGAATCTGATCCCACGGCTCTTCATATAGTTCAAGGGCATGTACGTAGCTGTAGTGGTAACGCTGAGT
>JAKADI010000274.1 GCA_021820675.1 Bacillota bacterium
CACAAAGTGCGCGATGGTGACCAAGACATCATTTTGCGTCCATAAAAACCACGTGCCGATGACGGCTTGCGTCAGTGGTGTGAGCACCACCTGATCCGAAGGCCACAGCGCCCACAAGCTTTGCACGCTGCCGAGAGCCAGTGCGGCGAGAAAGAAAAAACTCAATGCCATCACGGGGAACCAGAATTGAATATTGCGGCTCAATACCGTCAAAGGACGCCCCGCGAACCACCCGGCTTCTGCAAGAATGATGAGTTTCAACACCCACAGGGGGGTAAATGGATAGAAAATAGCGGTGAGCATTTGCGCAAAGAGTGTCATCAGCGCGGTATCGACCACCATGCGCAATCCAGCATATGTGAGCATCCACGGCCACGCCAAACATCCCCACGTTTGATATAGGCGGTCGACGAAGATGCCGGGACTGGTGAGATTCATCCACACCAAAAGGGCCGAGGTGATGGCCAAAGCGAGCAGAATACTGCCGCCAATGGCCCAAAGGGAATTGTTTTGGGCCATGAAGAGTACGGATTCCGGCCAGATAAAGACACCGCCCGTCACCATGGACATAGCCAGAAAGAAAAAGAATTGCACGGGGCCTATGGGTTCAACTGTCGATGTCATCTGAGCAGTCCTTCTCCTTTCAATGATACCGTGACCGTAATGCGGGCATGAATTGGCAGAAAAGTTGCCCGTTGCCTTCGATTCCAAAGGATTGGCTCACTGTAACCAAAGGGATCGGTTTGGGTTTGATTGGCGCGGTGAATGGCTGCCAGACACCAAGCTACAATACGTTTTTCGGCGAGCTGCTGAATCAGGTCCTGGCTTGGCTGTGCGGCGGATTGTGGGGGTGGTTGGTCGATGAATCCGTTAATCTTGAGTGTTTCATCCACCATAATCCCATTCGGAACGGACCGCACGGTGATGTGATGGGAATCGTGCAATTGGGTTAAACTCACGCGGTTGCCGTGCCAGTTGAGCGATAAGGCGGCGCGCTGGATTTTTCCGCTCAAGAAACCAAAACCCTCCGTTTCCTTTTGCGAATACGACACCGGTCGGCCCGATAGGGGATAGACTAAAATCTGCCGGATGATCACTTTGTGGCGGTCCAGACGAATCACCGGTGCATAAGGACTCATCCCGGGGGTGATAGCGTGCGACCAGAACTCCCAGCCCCGCAGCCCGAGGACAAAAGGCTGGCAGTGGGGGCAGTCAAAATAAGTGGCTAAAAAGGTGCGAGGAGCGACAACTTCAGGGGAAACCAATGCCGTGACCGCTTGCGTCGGCGATGTCGATGCGATCATCCAATAGGTTTTGGGAATCGAGCCTTGGGTATTCAAGGCGGTGATTACCGGCCATAATTGCCGCCAGGACAACGTATCGGGCCATAGAAATGCCTGAAGCTGGCCGAGATAAATAATGCGGCTGGATTGTTGCTGAACGCGCATAACCGCTTCGGCAAATGTCGGCGCGCGAACCGTGAGATTATAATACTGTTCGCCGGGCTTGATACTCGTCAGCGAACTTGGGGACAGCGTGACGTTGGGAAAGGTGAAGGTCCATCGCAAATCACCAGGCCGCGAACTTGGGGCAATCCCGAGACTCATCACAATTCCTTGGTCATCCAAGGGATGGGCATCCCAGCAGCCGCTGAGCGGCAGCGCCAAAAACCCCAGGAGCATCCACCGGACAACTCGCCTCATCATCGTCGCCGGTCCTGACTGTTTTTCAGATGGGCCGGCTCTTGCACGGCTTTCGTGTCGTTCCATGTTGCGCTTAAGGGGCGGGAGATGGTGAGATGGGTGTGAATACTGCTCCACGGGATCCGGATGAGGTAGTCTTTCCAGTCCCGGAGCCGCAGCGGCGCCGTCGGGGCCAAGTAGGGAGCACCAAACGAGGTCATGGACATTAACACACCCACCAGGAAAAAGGTGGCGACCATAACGCCTAAGATGCCGAGCACGGCGGATATCAGGAGCATGACAAAATTGATGATGCGCCAACTTCCGGTGAGCTCATAGACCGGAGCAGAAAAGAAGCTTAACGCGGTCAGGGTAATCACGACAATAATCTGAGGACTCACAAAACCCGCTTTGACCACCGCGGTTCCGACGACGATGGCGCCGACGGTGCCAATGGTCGTGCTCATCGCTTTAGGCAGACGGAGCGCGGCTTCGCGTAAAATCTCCACAACCAGAATCATAAGCAGGGCTTCGATAAAAGGCGAGAAGGGCAAAGCGGCATGATCGCCCAAAGTGATAATGAGCAAGGTGGCTGGAACCAGATTCGGATTGACCTGGGTTAGGGCAATATAGATGGCTGGAAAATACACACCGAAGATCCAGGCCACAAGACGGATGATCCTGACAAAAGACGTGTCGTACCAAGCATCGGAATAATCCATCGATGTCCGGTAGAAATCCGCTAAGGATGCTGGAGCGACGAGGACGAAGGGATCTCCGTCCACGAGAATGGCGACTTTGCCGGCAAGAAGATTCCAACAGGCCAGGTCGACTCGTTCGGTGGAGCGAATCGTGGGGAAAATCGACCGGGGGTGATCGCGGATCAATCCGGCGATGAGGGTGGCATTGGCACGACCCGAAATATTGATTCCCCGAACCCGGTCCAGACAGGTGGCTATCAGGGAGGGATTGGCCACGCCTTCCATATAGGCGACGACCACGTCGGTGTGCTGCCGCGTGCCTAACGTCACCTGCTGGAAATGCAGGTGCGGATCGGGGATACGCTGGCGCAATTGATTCATCTGCGTCAGGATGACCTCATTGAACGCGTCTTCGGGTCCCCGAACGCTGATTTCGGTTTGCGGGCGTTCTATGGAGCGCTGGCGATAGGTGACGGTGTCGACCACCCAGACTTTGTCGAATTGGGGGGCAAACACTAAGGTGTTGCCGGCAGCCAGACTGTGCAGGATGTTATCCCAGTGGGTTTGGGCATGAACATGACCCGGGGTGATTACGGCTTCTCCCCAGGACGCAGGGGGTGCCGTGGTCTGGAGCAACGGGGCAATAATGTCCTGGTCGACCTGTTGGGAATTGGCAAGCCCGTCGATGAAGGCAACCAGCACTTTTTCCGGCGCACAAGCAGGTACGATAATCCACCGCATCAAAACATCGGGGCTGGATCCCAATCCGGCTTTTAAACGGTAATAGGCTCCCTCCAAATTGGGATAATAGTGCATTAACGCACTAGGAGATTCGGACAACAAAAGGATCCACCCTTCGAGCTCTTCAAGCAGGCGTGTGCTATTGCGAATAATGGCAGGAATCTCCTCAAATTGCAGTACCGGATTCTTCACGATCACCATACCCTCCTGGCGATAGTGTGACCCCTATCCGATTTTCCATACGCAGGAAACACGAACAAGCAGAATGAGAAAACAGGACTGCGTGGACCAAGGTCCCATGACCTCGCTGCAACCCGTCTGTATTCCCTAAATTTACCTGGATGGGCGATGGGGAGACATGGGAAGAAAATCGCGGTGATCATCCACTTGTGACCCTAGAGGGGAAATCGGAAGAGGCGTACCCGCGTTGTCATCGGTGCAATGACTTAGACGGCACGACCGCGCTCGCGATAGGCCGATATACGCGCGAAAATAGGAAATAGGGTGGTTAAAAATTCCAAGAGGAACTGATGTCCCAGATAATCTACGTTCTGTTCTACAACATGACTCCCTTATCCATTCGAAAACTCGCCACCGCTTCCGGATTTCGTTCAAGATAACATCGCTTATCTTGAACAGCAGGAACCACCAATTCCCAGCGTTATGTGGGCTTGACGCACAGCTGGATATACCCTCCAGCTTCTTTCCTATTTTGGAGCGTATATCGGTTAAACCCCTACGTGTCCATAAATGCCGGATTGGACTCTCATCGGACGTGGTCAGGTGCTGTAACCTGACATCCGAATAGCGTATACGTCAACCTGACAGCCGGAGATGCGTTCACGCTGTCAGAACTGGGCTTAAGGCGGAAAAATCACGAATCGTTGGTGCGCCCAGACAAGTGGGCGATTTCGAGTCAGTGAAATTCTGACCTCCGCAAGGGCTAGCCACCCACGGAGAAGCGAGTGTTGGACGCGTCTTCGCGAGAAGACGGGTCAAGCGTACCCAGTGCGACAGACAGGCCGTAACCCTACGGGGTGAAGTGATGGAGCTTCGTGACGTGAAAGTCCGCGGGCCGACCGACTCAACGATTCGGGAAGGCAACAGTAAGAGCCCGCTCGGGCAAGGGCTCTGGAGACCGCGGCGGAGTCGGAGAGCACGGCATGCGGGAA
>JAKADI010000275.1 GCA_021820675.1 Bacillota bacterium
TATGCCATTGGCCGACTCAAATCCCCATAACAAGCGGAGTCCCTGGACGTTAAGCGGAATGAGGCGAAGGGCCCGCGAATCTTGACCGTGAAAATCCTCATAGAGTTGCCAAACCGTTTCAAAAGGCATCGCCACCGGCAAGGGGTCCGACACCAGCCAGGGCTGTTTGCCCACCGATATCACCTGGTATCCAGGTTCCCAAGCAGGATCGGGGTAGATCAACAGGCACGCACTGAGGGGAACCCACTGCACCATGTATTCCAATACGACCCGCAGATAATAAGGTCTTTTCTGCGGATAGATTCCCGCCATTTCTAGGTATTGAGTAATCAAGGACAAATACCCCATGTGCATTTCCTCCGTTTTATCTTTGGCTAATTGGACAACTGGACGCGTCAGATTTTGGTTTTCGGAACATCGTAGGTTCTTACAATTAATTTTATAATAGCACTGTTCAGAAATATCATTACACTACATGGGGACGAGAATCTTTAGGGTTTAGTAAGGAGGTTATTGGCATGAGCAAACCCAATCCCGCATTTTGGATTGCTTTAGACGCGGGGGGAACGATGACAGATACCGTCATTGTAGAACCAGGAGGGCGATTTTTGGCGGGAAAGGCTCTCACCAACAAACGTGACGAGGCGGAAAGTTTCTTGTCATCCATTCGAGACGCTGCCGCCTCGGACGGAAAAACCCCCCGTGACATCTTTCCTTATGCCCACTCAACGGTGTATGCGGGCACGATTTTGCTCAATACCCTATTGAGTCACACGGGGGCCAACGTAGGACTTCTCATTACGCAAGGGCTAGAAGACTACCTGATGATGGAGAAGGCTGAAGGAGCTTGGTTGGGATATGGTTATTCGGATCAACTTCATACCGTGACGCACCAACACCAACCGCCGGTGATTCCCCGAAACCGCATTCGGGGCGTGCAAGAACGAATTGACATGTTTGGAACGGTCGTCATTCCCATAAATGTGGGCGAGATCCGGGAACAGGCTCAGGCATTGGTTGGCCAAGGGGCTGAAGTACTGGCCGTTATGTTCATGTTTGCCCATCTCAATCCTGTCCACGAACAAGAGGTTCGGCGGGCCATCCAGGAGATCTTGCCTCACATTCCGGTTGTTCTCTCGTCGGACATGGCACCAACCCATAAGGAATACACGCGGTTGGCTACGGTGGTGGCCCAGGCCTACACGGCGGAGCGTGCCCGAGAACAATTCTATCGGGTAGATCAAACCGCCAAAGAACAGGGATTCATCCGCGAGGTGGCCACATTGTTAGCCCATGGTGGGACAGCGCCGATTAGTCATCCGCGTATATTCGAATCCTATGCGTCGGGTCCCATTGGTGGCGTCATGGGCGGTCAGTATGTCGGCGAAATTCTCGGAGACCCCAATGCCGTATGTTGTGATGTGGGCGGAACGAGTTTTGATGTCGGAATTATTCGGGATGGCCGGCTGCCTATTGCCCGCGAACCTCAATTACTTTCGTACCGGACCAATCTTCCTATGGTATTAACTCAATCTATTGGGGCGGGTATGGGGAGTGAACTGGGGGTCGACCCATTAACGGCGAAACTCGCGATTGGTCCTAAAAGCGCGGGTTCGGATGTGGGTGTGTGTTACCGATATCCTCAGCCCACCGTCACCGATTGCCATGTGGTCCTAGGCTATGTGAACCCCGACTATTTTCTGGGTGGTGACGTGAAACTTGATGTCGATCGGGCTTCCCAAGCCTTGGAGCCTTTAGCCAAGCATTTTCACGTCAGTGTCGGGGATTTTGCCGAAGGCGCCACGATGTTACTCCACGACTACATGTATCAGCACCTTCATACGATGTTGCGAGGACGTGGGTACGACCCATCCGACTACGTGATGTTCATGTACGGCGGTGGTGGCCCCCTGGAGCTTTATGGACTCATGGATCGCATTCGCTTCAAAGATACGATAACGTTTCCCTTTGCCGCTGTATTCTCGGCTTTTGGAGCTCTATGTGCACCGACCCGCTACCGCTACCATCAAAGTATTGTCGCGGCCTATCCCCCCACGAACGATTCGATTTCGCGGCAAATCAAGATAGGGGCTCTCAATCAAATCAACGAGGCGTGGCAAGCCTTGGAGCAAAGGGCTCAAAGTGACTTTGCCCAACATGGTTGGGACTTTTCGGAAGCTCGGCTCACCCATTATGCGTATGTACGCTATACTAACCAGTTGAGCGATTTTGAAGTGCCCTTTAAGTCCCCGAGGCTGCAATCCCTCGATGACTTGGCGCTACTAATGAAGGAGTTTGAACACGTCTATACCACGATCTACCCCAAACAAGCTCTGTACTCCGAATTAGGCTATCAAATACTCGAGGTGGCATTAGTCGCGGAATTGGAATCGCCGCGTCGCCAACTGCCAATAGAGAGTTTGGCTGGACCCACTCCCCCGTCGGCGGCAGAGAAAGGTATACGCAAGGCCCATTGGCACGGTGAATCGGTCGCGTTTCGAATCTACGAGATGGATGAGATTCGTGCAGGAAACTGTATTCTGGGACCCGCTATTGTTGAGCATCCGGCCACGACGCTATTAGTCGCACCGGGATGGCAGGCCCGGTTCGACGAGCGGCGTTTGATCCATTACGAGCCAGTGTGACAGAATTGATATCAGCCGCCGTGGCGTATAGCGAGAGCAACCGGGTTTAAGCGACTAAGGATTAACGAAGGAGGTAGCGTGAAAATGGCCACATCGGTCCCCGTCACCGGATCCCTCAAGGCACGTCTTATCGCAAGCGAATCGTTAGTAAAACGGACCGGCAAGTATTTTGGCATTGAGTCTTTCACCTTACGCGACACGGATCCCTTAACGTTTGAGCGCTTTCATTCCCGTCTTCTATCTATGATCATTTCTGTCCGCGAAACCATGAAGTTCATTGCGGCTTCTCCGGCCGTAAGAGACTTCGAAGAGTTTGTTATTGGGCTATACACCCCCGAAGGTGACGCCGTAGCCCTGTCGACCGGTATTATGGTGCACGTTCACACGTTAAGCGAGTTTATTAAATTCATGATTCGCAACGACTATGAGAACGACCCAGGAATTCGGCCCGGCGACATTTTCGAAAATAACGAAATGTGGGGGGGAGGAGTGCATACCCCTGATGTCATGACCGTAATTCCGGTATTTGATGGGGAAGAACTCATCGCCTGGGTTGGTGCCGTTAGCCACGAGTTGGAATCCGGGACTTACGAAGGACCAGGCATGTCGGTTCTCACGCCCGACCGTTATGGCGAGGGGCTGCACATTAGTTGCGAAAAGGTCGGTGAAAACGACAATTTCCGCAAGGATTATTTCATGCGGTTGAATATGAATCTGCGTAATTCTAATTGGTGGATTTTAGACGATAAAGCCAAACTTTCCGGTTGTATCATGGTCCGCGAAGCTATACGGAAAATTATCGACGAATTTGGGTTGGAATATTATCAGCAAGCAACCCGGGAACTGATTGAAGAAGGACACCAAAATTTCCTCAAGCGAGTAAAGACCACCCTGATACCCGGAACCTACCGGGGTGTTACCATGCCGGTTCATAAACGCTCCCATGTGCCTTTTGTCCACCCGCTGG
The DNA here is from genome assembly GCA_021820675.1 of Bacillota bacterium. GTDB lineage: Bacteria > Bacillota > Sulfobacillia > Sulfobacillales > Sulfobacillaceae > Sulfobacillus. Next base: position 3,613 of record JAKADI010000275.1, read on the forward strand.
CGAAAAACGACTTTGTCGACTTGGTGGAAACTCAAGTGCGCATAAGCCATTCCGGCAACATCGAACTGGACTTTGAGGGCAGTACCAGTTGGAGTTTTCATCCTTTCAACTGCGGCATTGGACCGATGAATGGAGGACTCTGGATTACCCTCACCCAACTCCTGGCATATGATGGCCGTGTCAACGATGGAGCGTACCTGGGTGTCAAACAAAACCTCCCTAAGGGCAGCATTGTCAATGCCGATTACCGGGGTGCTGCGTCATCACTAGCCTGGTGGACCTTGATTCCCGTATTCTCCAATATCTGGCGTCTCCTATCGATCGGGTGGTATGCACGAGGATTCATGGAGGAAATTATCATGTCGACCCCAACGTGTATGGTCGGCGTCTCCGGATTTGATCAATATGGCCAGCCGACCGGCTATCAAAACTTTGAAATGGCCGGCGAAAGCTTTGGTGCTCGCGGCGTTGCCGATGGGTTGGATTGTGGAAGTCCTATTTGGAACTCAGAAGGTATCCAAGGCGATGCCGAAATCTGGGAGATGACAGGTCCCAATTTATATATTAGTCGCCGTTTTGTTCAAGACCATCACGGTTATGGTCGTTTTCGAGGGGGAGCGGCATGGGAGTCGGTATGGCTGGTCCGCAATTCGTCTATGGTCAATGTCACTCTAAGTG
>JAKADI010000276.1 GCA_021820675.1 Bacillota bacterium
CCACCAGAACACGGCAATTTGGACCGCCGATCGCTGGCAAAGATGCGCATCGCTTTTTTAAAATCGCGTTCTCCTCTTCCCAATTGCGCACCCGGCGTTGCCGGCCGCGCGTTCTTGGACAGCCGCCCAGAGGATGCTGCTCTCCATAAACGGACCCGCGGGATGTTGAGCGGCGTTCTTCAACTACTGGTGGAGCGTTGTATCCGGAATCCCTAACTCTTTGACCACTACGAATACGCGCTTCTTAAGCTGGCATCATATTTTGTTGCCATCGGGTTCACCGCAGTCGGGTTGGAGTATCATCCCCGAATTCAAGGTCCATGGAATAGGCTAACATTCAGCAAGGCGTATACCTCATGGAACGGAAACCGTGGTCTAGGTATGGGATACCGCATGACGTTGCAAGAACGAGGTATTGATTTAGAAAAGCTCTATGAAAGACAACTTGCGTCCGAGAGGATAATTGGGTGGTGGTCTATCGACTGGTTTTCGAGGGAACTATTTGCGATGGTGTTGCCGTGTGGTGGGATGCTTGCACACGTAACAACACTGATTCCTTTACCAGACCCTTCAACATTCCAATCGGCCCGAATTTCTTCCACGACGGATGGTTTCCTACTACCGTGTCTATACTCAGCCATGGTTGTTCGATTGACGTCAGCCATTCGCTATACGTGCATAACCTTAAGGGTCTATTCGTTACCGGTGCAGAGTGGTGTGCCAGCCAATTCAACAAAACTGCCATGTGAAAATGAAAAAGGCGAATTCCAAAACGCAGTCCTGGGATCTGAGGAATCTGGTCGTTCAAAACGTTGTCCCATAATTCACATATTGCGCCCGCGGTTTCGGAGCTACCGACCATGTGATAAATCTGCTCTTGGGAGGTGAAGGCTAGCCCGCGTCCCACATCATTGAGCGTCGTCAGCGGAATACGACTATCGTTAGGGACAACGGCTTGCAATGTAGCTTGAGATAGACGGCCCACGAAAGGGCGATGGTTGCGAAGGACTCGCTGAATGTCCGCGCAAATGGCAAGGACGCGCCCCGAAAACCGTCCATGAATAGGCCCGGCCGCAAGATGGTCAAGGGGAGACCTGATCCTCGTAGTTTGTTTTCAAGCATGGCCTTGCCGCCGATGGCTGCCACGTTCTGCTAACGTTCGGTATGGGATGAGAAGAATCGAGTCGATTTGATTATCTGTGCATCTTCGTTTTTGCGATTTCGTAACGCGCAAAGTTTCTTTACGGGATTGAAAGTATGGAAAACACACGTTAATATAAAAATGCAACGGCTGTTACAAAGAGAGTGAGTCCGTGGAACAATTCTCATGGCTTGTATTATCGTATAAAGTGCCATCAGAGCCGTCCAGTAAACGGGTCGCCATTTGGCGCAAAATCCGGGGGTTGGGGGCGGTGTACCTGCAAAATGGCGTCTGTGTGTTACCGAACACGGACGCCTATCAACGGCAGTTGAAAATCATTCAAAACGACATCCTCGGTGTCGGCGGCGAAGCCGCCCTCTTGAATACAACGGCCTTCGATGAACAGGACGGCGAAACGATCATCACACACTTCAATGCGGCACGTAACGCGGAATACGAAGAGTTCTTGGAGAAATGTCAGTCCTATGTGGCGGAAATCCACGACGAGATCGCCGTGCAGCATTTTACGTATGCGGAACTCCAAGAAAATGATGAGGATTTGAAAAAACTGCGGCATTGGTTGGATAAAATCACGACGGTTGACTTTTATGGGGCGCCGTTGCGGGCCCAAGCCGAACGGGAATTCGGTGTCTGTGAACAGGTGCTGGAGACTTTTACTCAGCATGTGTTTGATGCTGAAGTCCGCCCTGATGGGGTTAACCCTCAGGAATAAGAGGGGTAACCGCAGGCGGATCCGGTATGTGGTTAGTCGTGCGTCGGCAAGGAATAGCCTCGGGGGTAGAGATACTACGATTTTTCGTTCCGCCGGCCAGATTGAGCCTTTAAACAGGGTCGAGTGCCCGGCCGGAGTCGTGAATATGTGTAAGATAGGGGGGATCATTGGTGAATTGGTATGTTCTGGTTGCGACCCTATTAGCGTCGTCGGTTGAATTTGTCGAGGCCCTTACCATCGTGTTAGCCGTGGGCACAGTCGAAGGTTGGCGGCCTGCTTTGCGCGGCACATCATTGGCCCTGCTGTCCTTGGCCGTGTTGACAGCCGTCTTGGGTGTTGGGGTTTTGCACTACGTACCGATCAATGTGCTGCGTGGTCTTATCGGGATGTTATTGTTGTTGTTCGGTGTTAAATGGCTTCGGAAAGCCATTCTGCGTTTCGCGGGCAAGACGGCTTTACATGATGAAAGCGCAGCCTATCAAAAGCAGCTGAAACAATTGCAATCCAACCAGGGCAATACGTTTGCAGCTCAAGCCACCGCATTTAACGGGGTGTTTCTTGAAGGTCTCGAAGTGGTCGTGATTGTACTGACCATGGGCTCGGCCGCTCAGGCCTATACGAGCGCCATCGTCGGGGCTGCCATCGGCTTCGTTCTGGTCCTTGCGGCGGGCTTCATGCTTCGGGCGCCTTTGGCGAAGGTTCCGGAAAATGTCATGAAGTTTGTAGTCGGGACGATGTTGACCAGTTTTGGCAGCTTTTGGGCGGGGGCGTCGTTGGGTGTCGCGTGGCCGGGTCAAGATTTAAGCATTTTGCTGCTGATTGCGGGGTACTTGGCGGTCAGTGGTTTAATCGTGTCTTCAATGAAAAGGCGCCAATCTGGTGGAAAGGTGGCCGCGTCGTGAAGTGGATCAAAGAGGTTTACGATTTGTTTGTGGATGATCCGAAATTGGCGATGTTGGCACTGGTCGCGTTGGCTATCGCACTCGTTGTGGTCCATGTCGGAGCTCCAGAAGTGGCTGGATTGGCAATTTTTGCGGTGGTTGCAGGGGCCCTGTGGTATACTACCCGCTAACAGGGCGGGGATCGGCACTGTGGAGAGTTCCATTTCTTATCCTGCCACAAGAAATTTATCATGTCTTGCAAGTCCGATGGGTGCCGGGTTGTTGCATATCACGACCAATACGGATAGCCCAAGTGTCAATGACGTGTACAGTAAACTGCAAAAATATGTTGCCGGGAACTGTGGGTAAAGGCTGCCGGCAAAGTCTTCTTTCGGATATTGTGAACTCCTGGATGGGTTAAAGCGGATCCAATAAAGCCTCAAGAGAGCCGGCCGGGATTGCATCAGTCGCTAGAAAGGTACAACACATTTTATGATGACAAAGGTTGCGCGTGATGTTTGCTACCCAGAAAGTCGTGGACATGCGGATAATGATGACTACAATGTCGCTGTCGTCATTGTGGATGAAACCGAAATCCGACAACCTCACTTTTGGGAGTGATCCCATGACTCCTCATGGGGACAGATTAACATGTCTACGAGAACGTGGAGGATATGAAATGGCCGAGGCCAAAGCCAGGTTTCTTCCCATTTCGGCTGAAGAACGGCCGGCTTTTTGGGCCACCTTTATGGGTTGGGGACTGGATGGGTTCGATTATAGGATGTAAGCTCTCGTTTTGACGGCGATGATCCGCGCCTTTAATTTGTCTGACGCGGCTGGTGGCTTGATTGGGGACACAACCCTAATCTTCTCGGCTTTGGGCGGTATGTTAGCGGGAACCGTCGCGGATAAAATGGGCCGCGTGCGCACGTTAACGTTGGCGATAGTTGTCTACTCGGCATTTACCGCTCTGTCAGGATTAGCGACTGCGTTTTTGGAACTGCTGGTGTTTCGGGCAGCGGAAGGATTGGGATTCGGAGGCGAATGGGCGGTGGGGGCCGTTTTAATTGCCGAAACCGTTAGAGGACCGGTTCGCGGACGTGTGTTGGGGTTTGTGCAAGGTGTTTGGGCAGTCGGCTGGGCTTTGGCCGTCATAGCTTTTATTATCATTGTGCCAGCCGCCGGAGTCACTCCGTTGGCGAATTATGTTCTTTATTAGGGGTTCTACCTGCGATCTTAAGTGTCTATATGTTGCGCAAGGTCAAAGAACCTGCGGTGTGGGTGAAAGCCCAGACCCAATCTAATCGCCGTACCGGGGTTAGCTTTTTCCAGATCTTTTCGCGCGGGTTGGTGCGCAGGACTATTTTTACAGCGTTGTTAGCAGTGGGGGCGCAATCCAGGTATTATGCGATTTTCACTTGGCTTCCAACCTACTTGAAAGTGGATAGACATCTTACGGTCATCGGGTCAAGCGGATATTTAGCCATTATCATCGTCGGGTCCTATGCGGGCTACGTCTTATCGG
>JAKADI010000277.1 GCA_021820675.1 Bacillota bacterium
GAAATTTTCTCATCGATGTCTTTGAGGCGTTCGTCGTAGTGTTCTGTTGGCGCGTGAAATGGCATCATTTGCATGGCATCATCCTCCATTTATGATTCTTTACCTTTGCCTGCTCTATCTGCTTGCCGTCGGACTATCGCCGGCGCGGCGACACCGTTGCGTAGGCGTCGGAGCATGTCCCCTTTATTTTCCAGTTGCCGTCTTCATTGTAGATCTTCTTGCGCATTCTGTCAGATCGGCACGGTGCTTTGGTCCGTCAAGGCCTCGCTTGTTCGACCGAGGGTCGCTTATGGCTGTCAGTGAGCCTTGTATCATAAGTCCTCTCTCGGTGTAGGTGCCCAACGGACATCCGGGGTGGCAGCCTCGGATGTCCGTTACCGTTTAATCATTATTTCTGTTTAGATAGGTTGGACGGGTTTGAACCGTCGGGGCGGTTGTCGGTACGATTTGCCCCGTGGCCCAATTGGCGACTCCCATGGCTTCGTTGAACCACGAATCAGGGGCATCAGCTCCCCAAAACGTTTGGCGTTGTTCATCTTCCAAATTCCATACAATGGGATCCCAATCCGGATCCGTCAACAGATAATCACCGGTAAAGAGTTCCAATCGATTGCCATCGGGATCGCGCAAGTAGAGAAAGAAGGCATTTGTGGTGCCATGGCGGCCCGGTCCCCGTTCAATAAAGCGGTGATCGCCTTGCGCTCCCAAAACATCTAAGCCGCGGAGTAAACTGGGTACCGAACCGCTGATAAACGAGGCATGATGGACCATTGGGCTGCCTACGCCGATTTGCAGGGCCAAATCATGAGAGGTTTGCTTGCGGTGTAGCCATGCGCCCCATTTGGTCGATTTGTCGGCCGTTACGGTCATCTCTGAACACCCAAACCCAAGCTGTTCTGTGTACCACCGGTAAGCCGGGTCAATGCTGGGCAAGAGTAAACTCACATGGTCAAGACGCATCACGTCAAACCCGTGATAGTTTTGGTAACGCTGCAGCTGCCAGGCAACCTTTGCATTTTTCCAAAAGAACTCGAGAGGAAATCCCCATTGATCTTGGATGCGCAGGGCTTCACCCAGGCCCCGTTCGGTATTGGCCGGGACCCGCTCCATGAACTGCGCTGAAGGCCGGTAGAGGGTTTCTAAGAGGGCTAGGTCCTCCGGACCGTACACTTGAAAAGCCACATGCCCGATGCCCGGCGTGTCGGCTTGACGCAAAATCAGGCAATGATGATTGCGGTCTTCGAGCCCTCGCAGATAGAGGGCGTCAGATGTGGCTTCGGTCTCGACAAACCCTAGGGTGTCCACATAATATTCCCGGGCTTGGGCGAGATTGGTTACCCGATATTCCAGGTGGGCTGTTCGGATAATTTGCGGTATCCTGTTCATCATCGGCACTCCTTTCCGTCAGTCATTACGGTAAAGAAATGCGTCCACCCGTTCTTTTAGCGGACCGACGCGGTAGTTTTGGTAGTAGGCACTGGCCATGCGAACCGGATCGCCAAAAAAGAACTGTTCATAAAGCACCTGGCGTTGGCCAAAGGAGCTTACCGCCACATCCCAAGCTAGTCGGTACAGCCGATTGCGGGTGTCAGCATCCGCTTGGGCGGCTTGATAGTATCGCAGGATATCCGGAGCTAGGTCAGGATTTTGCATGTCCGCTTCCGAAGGAATCGCCATTAAGCCTCCTGCGCCGAGCCGCTGCAAATAATGAATGAGCGTGGGGTAAATGCGGGGGAAAATATTCCGCATGGCGTTGAGGGGGGCGAAATCCGGCGTCATCAATCCCCAGCGATTGATCTGTGCATCTTCTTCGCTGGCTCGCTGGAATGCTTTCAGCATTTCCACGGTCATGGCCGTTTTTGCGATTTTTTCCTGAACATGCTGGAATTGGCCAATGTTGATGGTATCGGCAATCTTGGCCATGATGCCGAGCACAAATTCTGTTTTGGCGATGTTTTTGACCAGCACTTGGTAGCTCATGTGGCTGACAGCGCCGGTTTCCGTATACATACTGTTGCACAAATCACTCCGGCCCAGAAGAAAAATACGATCCCAGGGCACCCATACGTCATCGAATACGACCACGGCATCCATTTCTTCGAAACGCGAGCCCAACGGATGATCGTAGTGACTGAGCCCGTAATCGAAGCTCTCCCGGCACAGAAATTTGAGACCGGGGATGTCACAGGGCACGGCGAAGGCAAAGGCATAGGCTTGGTCCTCGGGCCGATTTTTTAACACGGTAGACGGAAAAACCAGCAACTCATCCGCGATGGGCAATGTCGCTAACATGCGGGCTCCTTGGATTAACACCCCCTTAGTGGGATGCTGGTCCACAACATGGGCGGCAATGGGTCGATTCGTGGATTCCGAAGCCGAGACTGCCCGATTCGATTGAGGATTAATCAGCGTATGCGTTGTACACAGATCATTGTCGCGGATATATTCATAGTAACGTTGGATGTTGTCTGCGAAACGGGGATCATTGCCTTTGAAATAGTCTCGTGCGGCAGCCAGGGCCATCACAGAGCTGTTTAGATAATCGGGAGAGCGTCCGAGCATGCCCCCGGCATAATCGGCCCAGTGTTTCATCATCGTGCGTTTGCGAATCAAATCGGCGGTGGTTTTCGGCTGCAGAAAGGATAAGCCCACGGCCTCTTTACTTGTCGGGGATGGATAAGTCATCTCCTCATGGAGAGCGGGATCATGCTGCATATCATAAAGGTGGGCCATGGTGTGGGTGATCTGATGAAACGCGGGATGATCCGAGATGGTGGATGTGATCTTTTCCCCCCGAATCCACAATTCCCGGTGTTGATGGTCAATGTGATCCAAATACTGTTGCCCGGTGCGAACACTCATGAGTTATTGCTCCTTTCGCGGAACGGTCCAAAACTCCGGCTTACGCGTCATTGACCCAGAATCCGGTGTGCCAACCCCGATTCACGCGGTTGCGCGGCCATAAATGCCTTAATCATGGCGCGTTTGTGATCGCGGGCTAACTGTTCGATGGAGGATGGGTCTTTTCCCGCGCGCACGGCGTTGAGTAATCGGTAATGTTCTGTCAGGGACGACGCTGCGCGTTGCGGTAATAACACGAAGATGTTGTGACGAATCGCATCAAGACTGTCCCAGAGCCGGTGAATGTGATCGATTAAGACCGCATTGGGGCACAAGACATAGAATCCCTCGTGGAATTCGCGATTGAGCCGATGATAGCGCAGGGGATCTCCTTGTTCCACACTGTCATGCATCCGGTCGGTAACCGACTCGAGATGAGCGACGTCAACGGGGGTAAGAAGGGGGGCCGCTGACGCGGTGGCGTAGCCCTCCAGCACTGCCAACGTTTCCAATGCCCCGATATAGCGGTCATTATCCATCGTGGTTACCAGCGCTCCCACATTGTGGATATGTCTCACTAATCCTTCGGCTTCAAGACGCCGGATGGCTTCGCGTATCGGGCTGGCACTCATGTTGAGGTCGCGCGCGAGGGTGTCGGTGACTAAACGATACCCAGAGGTCAGAGCCCCGCTTAAAATGCGTTGTTTCAAAATTTGGTAGGCTTCCTCGTGTTTTGATTGCATGATCTCAATCCTTTTCGTTTTCATCGGGAATAACGACTCCTACAAGGAGTATAAATGAAAATTAGATAATAGCAAGAGTTTTCAGGGAATTAAAAATGTAATAGAATAGTAGCTGTGATTTGTGCGGGGTTGTTCAATATCATTGAAGAAATATTTTGTTTGCCATAGAAAATCCTATATGATAAATAATAAACAAAATATTGTGTCTTTAAATGGCGAAAGGGGATGACACTCAGTGCGTTCATATCATCGGTTGCGGGGGTCTATCGCTCCGCTCATTACACCGTTCAAAACCGACAACACCCTGGATCTAGAAACCTTGAGGACTTTGGTGGATTGGCACATTGCGTCAGGAAGTCACGGTCTATCGGTTACGGGGACCACAGGTGAGCCTAGCGCGCTGACGCTCGAAGAACGGGAGGCGGTATTCGAGACCGTTATTACCCAAGCCCAGGGACGGGTTCCCGTAATTCCGGCGACCGGCACTAACAATCTTGAAGAAACGCTGCGGCTGACTAATCGGGCCGAAGTCTTGGGCGCGGACGGAGTCTTGGTGATTGTGCCGTACTATAATCGTCCAACGCAGCAGGGTTTAATTCAATATTTTACTGAAGTGGCGCGTTCGACCGCCCTTCCCGTCATCATTTACAACATTCCGGGGCGCACCGCTACCAACCTGGAACCGTCCG
>JAKADI010000278.1 GCA_021820675.1 Bacillota bacterium
CGGCGACTGTAATCGGCTCGGCAATAGTCGCCAACCGTCTTTCAAGTTCGTTGGTCACCGGCCACATGTCGAACTGCAATCGCCCGCAGGTTGGGCACGCAACGATATTGGCGCCCCGTTCACGCAGCTTGAGGCTCTTAAGAATTTCCCACGCTACGCGAATTTCCTCTTCCCCAGGAGCTGTCAGCGAAACCCGGATAGTATCTCCGATTCCTTCAGCCAAGAGGGTACCAATGCCAATCGCTGACTTGATGGTGCCCTGAAATATCGTACCCGCTTCTGTTACGCCTAAGTGTAAAGGATAATCATACCTTTTCGCCATCAAACGATAGGCTGCAACCATCGTCGGAACATCAGAGGCTTTGAGCGAAACGATAATATTGTCATAATCGAGATCATTAAGAATCCGGATATGGCTGACAGCGGACTTCACCAGGGTTTCGGCATTGCGCCCATAGTCGTGTAGCAAGTGTTTTTCGATCGAACCCGAATTCACCCCGATACGAATTGGAACCATGCGTTCTTTGGCTACCCGAACAACTTCTTCGACGCGGTCCCGTGATCCAATATTACCGGGATTTAGGCGCAGCTTGTCAATTCCGGCTCGAATCACCTCCAAGGCCAGTCGATAATCAAAATGAATATCGGCCACGACCGGAATCGGGGAATGGTGCACAATCTCTTTGACAGCGGCTGCCGCCTCATGATCCGGGACAGCAACCCGCACCATTTCACATCCCACGTCAACGTAGCGGTAGATTTCATCGATGGTCGCTTTCACATTCCGGGTATCGGTTTTGGTCATTCCTTGAACAACAACCGGAGCCCCCCCGCCAATCGTTAAATCACGTACGCGAACAGCTTTGCTCATATCAGCCCGATATCGAAATCGGGCGCACCCCCTTTTCCTTTTGTCGATCAAATTCCCCTTTAGCTATCTTAACATGAGACCACGGATTCAAGCATGGAATAAATGTTCGATATCGTGGAAGGTCACTACCAGCACCAGTGCCATTAAAATCACAAAGCCTACAAAGTGAATCATATTTTCATGATTGGGGTCCATGGCTTTGTGGCGAATCCCTTCAACAATCATCAAAAAGAGGCGACTCCCGTCTAACACGGGAATAGGCAAGATATTAAACAATCCCAGATTAGCCGATAATGCCGCTGCCAATAGTAACACTTGAACCAGCCCAGTTTGGGCCGCCTGACCAACAAGTTCCGCAATTCCTACAGGGCCCGTCAAACTAAAAGGTCCGTGGCCCGTGATTAAACGACCGAGAGCCACAAACCATTGCCCAGTTAGCTGTACCGTCTGGACAACGCCGGTACGAATAGCTCGTAACGGATTCAAATGAACAGTCACCGCGGCTGGTGTAATTCCGACAACATATCGATGCAACGCCTTATCGTAGCGCGTTGTCACGGGAAAAGTCTTAAGGTGTCCAGTCCGCTTAACAGTGATATCGATCACCTGGTTACGATGGGCTGTGATAGCTGTGGCAACTTCGTTCCAATTGCTTACGGGAATTCGGTCAATTTGCGTAATCTTATCACCTGCTCGGATCCCCGCTGCATAAGCTGGATAATGCGGAATGGCCTGTTGGATGGTCGTCGTCCAGTGAGGCACGCCAACAGGTCCAAAACTAACGGCAAACAAGAGAGCGGCCAAAACTAAATTCATAAACGGTCCAGCCAAGACCACAGTGAATCGTTGCCAAAGGGGCCGATTTGGAAACTCCCGCGGATCGCCCGTCTTATCGCCTTCCATACCGGCTAAACGCACATAGCCCCCTAAAGGAATGATGCGAAGGGCGTATTGAGTTTCCCCCCACTGATGTTTGTATAACGACGGTCCAAATCCTAAAGAGTACTCATTAACCCGCATTCCAAACGATTTAGCCACCAAGAAGTGACCCCACTCGTGTACGGCCACCAGCAGGCCAAAGACTATAATCACCGCAATAACGGTCGTCATCGGCTTCCTCCTTTAGGCTGGTTCGGTTATGACTGATATTGCCACGCCACTTGACTCGCTTCGTGCCGTGCCCATTGATCGGCATCCAAAATATCTTCTAGGGTGGTGACCATTCGGTTATCTTTAAAATCGTCCAAAACTTCCTTCACAATCTCCATAATGGATAAAAAGGCAATGCGTCGGGATAAAAACAACGACACAGCGACCTCATTGGCGGCATTAAGGACCGTCGGAACCAATCCCCCTTGCATCCCAGCTTGGCGTGCAATCCGCAACGCTTCAAATGTTTCCGTATCGGGTGGTTCAAAAGTCAATGCCTGCCCTGTGAGATCCAAGGGGCGTTGAGGAAGCGGCCATCTCTTGGGCCAACTTAAGGCAACCTGCACAGGAACCGCCATATCCGGCCATCCGAGCTGAGCCAAGGTTGCGCCATCGACAAATTCGACTAACGAATGCACGACACTTTGGGGGTGAATGACTACGTCTATTTTGTCGTAATCCACGCCAAATAAATGGTGTGCCTCAATGATTTCCAACCCCTTATTCATGAGTGTAGCCGTATCGACCGTAATCTTCGCGCCCATTGCCCAATTGGGATGTTGAAGCGCTTCTTCCACGTCAACGTTTTGCAAATCATGTCGATTGCGACCGCGAAAGGGTCCTCCCGAACACGTAAGCAGAATTCGCCGGAATGGCTGATTTAATCCTAAACACTGAAATATGGCCGAATGCTCGCTGTCAACAGGAATTAGCTGACTACCACTGACTTTAGCGGTTTCCCGCACCAAATCGCCCGCGGCTACCAGCGTTTCTTTATTCGCTAATAAGATGTCCTTCCCATGACGGATGGCAGTCAAGGTCGGCAATAGACCCGCAAAACCTGTCATCGCCCCAACGACTTTTTGTGCAGGTGATACAGCGATTTCTTCTAAAATTGCCTCTAGGCCGGCCACGATCCGTGGCCCAGGTTCCAGATTTTGGGTCATAAGGGTTAGGGCCGCTTCCCGATTAGTGAGTCCAATCCACCGTGCATGCAAAGCAACGCCCATTTCCCACGCGCGTTTAAAATTGTTATGTGCCACCAGACCATCAACGGCCACCTGACCTGCATCGTGCTGCACAACTCGGAATGTGGTTTCCCCGACTGAACCGGTGGCCCCTAATACAATAATTTTCACCGTGGCATCATCTCCCATCGCATTTTAGCTCGTAATCATGAGATGATCATTAGACTCCGCTGTCAAGGGAAGGCGGATCAAGGACTTGCACAATGGCCTTAATGATAACTGCCGAGATTGGACCGACGACAAAGCCACTGGGTCCAAAAAATTGGACACCCAAATATAAGGCCAGAATAGCTATGAGAGGGTGAAGTCCTGTATTGTCCCCGACTAGGCGAGGCTCGGCTATTTGTCTCATCAAAGCCACACCGAACATCACTATAAGGAGCTTTACCGTGGTGACTGGATAACCCATGATAAACGTGATGAGGGCCCATGGTATCAAAATAGTAGTTGGGCCCATGTAAGGAATAAAATCCAATAGCCCGGCCAGCACGCCAATAAAAACCGCATAGTGGAATCGGAACAGCACCAAACCTGTCATTGTTCCGAAACACGTCATACTTACCAGCATAATTTGAGCTTTAATAAATCCTAAAGCTCCCGAGGTGATGTCCATCTGTAAGGATACTAAAGATGGCCGCAATGCCGGAGGGATCCAATTCATTGCCTGCCGTACCAATAGCTCTTTGTCGCGCATAATAAAAAAGGCTGCCATGACAGCTACCATTAACATTAACACGGTATCCGGCAAGTGGACGAGAAAATTTGCGACGAACCGAAATATCGACTCAACCAAACGCGACGCCGTGGTCGTACCATCCTGAATTTGGCCTAACTGATGCCGGACATCGCCAACTTTTGCCAATAAGGGGTGAAGTGCCTCCTCGGTTGTCTTAACCATGCTCGGCAATCCCTTCATCAGTTGTTTTAACTCCGCCACCAACACCGTCGTCAATAAGATCATCACAAGAAATATGCCCAGAATTGAGAAAATCAAGGCCAGTAAAGCCCCCACACTACGTGAGAGACCCCAACGCTGCAGTTTAGCCACAACCGGATCGAGCCACACAGAGAACAACACCGCCAAAACAAATGGCATAAGAAGGTTACTATACCATCGCCAAAAAGCATATACGGTTCCGCAAGTGACGATCCAAGCAACCATGCGCTTCCCATAGCTCATCATTAGCCTGCCTCCATAGCGCTAATGTATGCCCA